>NZ_JBFUMD010000139.1:0-7970 GCF_054049555.1 Nocardioides sp. P5_C9_2 | reverse complement strand
CTTCACGCCCTGCACGCGCAGCGCGTCCCCCACGGCAACCTCGACCGTCATGGCGGGGTTGAGCGCGGCGTTCGGGTCCTGGAAGACCATCTGGATGTGGCGGCGGATGCGTCGGAGCTCACGTCGCCCCATCCCGGTGAGGTCCTTGCCGTCGAAGACGACACTGCCCGCGGTCGCGTCGACCAACCCGAGGAGCGAGCGTCCCAGTGTCGACTTGCCGCTGCCGCTCTCGCCCACCAGACCGACCACCTCGCCACGGTGMAGCGTCAGGTCCACGCCGTCGACGGCCTTCACGGTGCCAGTGTCGCGGCCGGCGAGCCGGGCGAGGCTGCCCCCCTGCAGGCCGAAGTGCACCGACAGTCCGCGCACGTCGATGATCGTGTCGTCAGCGGTCACGACGTCCGGGGTCACGGTCTCAGGCTTCGTCGGCAACGCTCAGCACCTCCTGCGTCAGGGGTTCGGTCCCGCCCGCCGGGATCTGGTCCTCCGGCCCCCGCAACCAGCACTCGACCCGCCCGCCCCCCGCCCGCTCGATGTTCACCGGATTCTTCTCGGCGCACACCTTCATCGCCTGCGGGCACCGGGGATGGAACCGGCAGCCGTCCGGTGGGTCGACGAGGTCGGGCGGAGACCCGGGGATGAACTCGAGCCCGGTCGTGGACAGGCTGATCGTGGATCGCAGCAGCTCGCGGGTGTAGGGGTGCTGCGGGTTGCGGAACACGTCGTCGACCAGACCCTGCTCGACGATCCGTCCGGCGTACATCACCGCGACCCGGTCGCACGCCTCGGCGACGATGCCGACGTTGTGGGTGATCAGCAGCAGCGAGGTCGAGAACTCGCGGCGCAGGTCGTTGAGGATCTGGACGATCTGCGCCTCGACGAGCACGTCGAGCGCCGTGGTGGGCTCGTCGGCGACCACGAAGGCCGGACGCAGCACGAGGGCCAGCGCGATCATCAACCGCTGCCGCATGCCCCCGGAGAACTCGTGCGGGTACGACTTGTAGCGGGTGGGCGGGATGCCCATCATCCGCAGCGCCTCGAGGGCACGCTGCCGCACCTGCTCCTTGCCCAGGCGAGGGTCGTGCTGCCGGATCGTCTCCTCGAAGTGCTCGGAGATGCGCATGAGCGGGTTGAGCCGGGTGAGCGGCTCCTGGAAGATCATCCCCAGCTCGCTGCCCCTCAGCTGGTAGGCGTCCTTGGGGCTCATCGAGAGGATCTCGTGGCCCTTGAACATGACCTCGCCGTCACGCTTGGCGCCCTCGGGCAGCAGTCCCATCAGGCCCCGGCCCAGGGTGGACTTGCCGCAGCCGGACTCCCCGACCAGGCCGAGGGTCTCGCCCGGGGCGAGGTCGAAGGACACGCCGTCGACCGCCCGGATCGCGCCGCGGGTGGTGCCGTACCAGACCCGGACATCCCGGGCCGAGATCACCGGCTCCGTCCCGCGCTGTACGGCCGCCTCGTCGACGAGCTCCATCTCAGTGCACCTCCTCTCCGGTGACGGTCCTGCGGGGCGGCAGCACGACCGGCATCAGCCGACGCCGCCGCAGCGACGGGTTGAGGGTCTCGTTGAGGCCCTCCCCCACCAGGGTCAGCCCGGTGACCAGCAGCACGATCGCCAGGCCCGGGTACAGCCCGGTCCACCAGACGCCCGAGCCGGCGTCGGCCAGGGCACGGTTGAGGTCGTGGCCCCACTCGGCGGCGTCCGTGGACTGGATGCCGAGTCCGAGGAACCCGAGGCCGGCCAGGGTGAGGATGGCATCCGCCGCGTTGAGCGTCCC
Organism: Nocardioides sp. P5_C9_2; assembly: GCF_054049555.1. Classification (NCBI taxonomy): domain Bacteria; kingdom Bacillati; phylum Actinomycetota; class Actinomycetes; order Propionibacteriales; family Nocardioidaceae; genus Nocardioides; species Nocardioides sp. P5_C9_2. Next base: position 6,192 of record NZ_JBFUMD010000139.1, on the reverse strand, counting down.
CAGCACCGGCACGCTCTGGATGACGTTGCCGAACAGGTAGCGGCGCATGATGACGCCGTCGCTGGCCCCGATGGCACGGGCGGCCTCGACGTAGGAGCCCTCCTTGGCGCTCACGGTGGTGTTCCGCACGACGCGGAAGTACTGCGGGATGTAGACCGCGGTCAGTGAGAGCGCCACCGCGATCACGCTCCCCCCGAAGAGGCCGGTGAGCAGGAACGAGAACACGATCGCCAGCAGGAACGACGGGAACGCGAAGATCGCGTCCATGACGAGCACCAGCACGCGGTCCGGCCACCCGCCGTAGTAGCCGGACACCAGGCCCAGCGGGACACCGAGCACCACGCAGAACAGGATCGAGAGCAGGACCACCTCGATGGCCGTCCGGGCACCCCAGATGACGCGGGACAGCACGTCGAAGAACAGCCGGTCGGTGCCGAACCAGTGCTCGGCGCTCGGCGCACCGGCCTTGGGGAAGCGCACCCCGTCGACTGCGGACTGCGCGAAGCCGTACGGCGCCAGCCAGGGTGCGAAGATCGCGCAGATCACGAACAGGGCGCTCAGCAGGACGCCGACGACGAGCATCCAGCGTGCCAGCCCGACCGTGTCGGTGAACGGCTTGGACAACCTCGCCAGCACCCCACGCATCAGTACCTCACCCGCGGGTCCACGAGGGCGTTGACGATGTCGACCAGCAGGCTGATCAGCACCACCGCGACGGCGAAGACGGTGATGATCCCCTGCACCGCGCCGTAGTCCCGGTCGTTGATGTAGTCGACCAGCTTCTGGCCCAGCCCCGGCCAGTTGAACGTCGACTCGGTGAGCACCGCGCCGCCGAGCAGCAGCGCGAACTGGAGCCCGATCACCGTGATGACCGGCACCAGGGCGTTGCGGAACGCGTGGTTGCGGGTCACCTTGCGTCGGGCGATCCCGCGGGCCTCGGCCGCCTCGACGTAGTCGCCCTGCATGGTCTGCAGGATGTTGACGCGCACGAGCCGGATGAAGACCCCGCAGATCAGCAGTCCGAGCGTGACCGCCGGCAGCAGCAGGTGCTCCAGCACGTCCTTGATCGCGGTCGTGTCGCCGCTGATGAACGCGTCGATCAGCAGGATGTGGGTGACCGGCTGGACCGTGAAGATCGTGATGGGGGTGGCCATGCCGGACGTCGGCAGGCCGAGCGGCTGGGCGACGTACACCTGGAGCAGGTAGCCGACGAAGAAGATCGGGGCCGCGTAGCTGAGGATCCCGAAGAACCGGATCGCCACGTCCCCCGCCGAGTCCCGGTAGCGCCCGGCCAGCAGGCCGAGCGGGATCCCGACCAGCAGCGCGATCGTGAACGCGGCCACGGTCAGGGTCAGGGTCGCGCCGCCGTTGTCACGGATCACGTGGAGGACCGGCTGGTTGTCACTGAACGTCGTGCCGAAGTCGAGCCTCATCACCGAGGACAGGTAGTCCCAGTACTGCTTGATCATCGGCTCGTTCAGTCCCAACGCCTCGCGCCGCTGGTCGAGGGCCTCCTCGTCGAGCCTGCCGCCCAGGGCGGCCGAGACGGGGTCGCCCGGGGCGACGCGCAGCACGACGAAGACCAGGGTGAGGATCACCCAGATCATCGGGATCACCAGCAGCGCCCGTTGAAGGATGTAGTGCGGCAGGGAACCGGAACGGCTCATGTGCCCTCTCTCCGCGCAGGAGGCGTGGGGAGCCGCTCAGCGCGGCTCCCCACGACCTCCCTGTCGATCGCGATCAGCCGCTCTTGCTGACGAGCCAGAAGCGGAAGATGAACGCCGGGTCCAAGGTGTCCTCGACGCCCTCGATGCCCGCGCCGTACACCCCGATGTTGGTGCCGACCCAGGACGGGATGAAGGGCACGTCCTTGGCGGTGATGTCCTGCAGCTGGCCGAAGGCGTCCTCCCGGACCGCTGCGTCGTCGGTGCCCTGCTCCTGGGCGATGAGGTCCTCCGCCTGGGGGTTGTCGTAGTTGTTCTGGAAGAAGCCTCCGTCGATCAGGAACGGCGACAGGTAGTCGTCGGTGTCCGGGTAGTCGGGGAACCAGCCGTAGAGGAACAGGTCGAAGGCGCCCTCCTTGGAGATGGTCTGGTACTGCTCCCACTCCGTGCTCTTCAGGGTGACCGCGAACAGGCCACTGTCGTCGAGCTGGCGCTTCACCTCGTTGGCCTCGTCCTCGGTGCTCGGGCCGTAGTGGGTGGGCGTCCAGCCGAGCGTCAGCGCGACCGGGGTCTTGATGCCGGCGTCGTCGAGGATCTTCTTGGCCTTGTCGACGTCGGGCTCGCCGTAGGCCTCGGCGAAGGAGTCCTTCTGTCCTGCATAGCCGGGCGGGACGATGGAGAGGAGCGGGTCCACCGTGCCGTCGTACGCGTCCTGGGCGATCGCGTCGCGGTCGTACACCTGGGCGACCGCCTGGCGGACGGGGAGCTGCTTGGCGGCCGGCGTGCTCAGCTGCCACACCCAGTAGCGGATCTCGGAGCCCTCGCCGGTGGCCACCGTCACCGCGTCGTTGCCCTCGAGGTCCGCGATGTCGGTCGGGCTGAGGCTGCGCCAGGCGACGTCCACCTCGCCGTTCTCGGCGGCGATCTTCAGCGCCGACGGCTCGGAGTAGTACTTGACGAAGACCTGCGGCGCCTGCCCCGTGTTCTCGCCGGTGTACTGCTCGTTGAGCTCGAGCACGGCCTGCTCGCCGGCCTTGTACTGGCTGAGCTTGTAGGGCCCGGAGCCGATGATCTCCTCGTCGGCGAGCTTCGTGTCGGCCGGGAAGACGTCCTCGTCCACGATCGCCGCGGCACCCGGGTAGGTCAGCACGTACTGGAAGGTGGTGTCGGCGTGGTCGAGGTGGAAGACGACCGTCTGGTCGTCGGGGGTCTCGATGGCGCCCTCGTTGAGGGTGACCGTGCCGTCCTTGGCCGTGTCGGTGATGCTGCCGAGCAGGTAGATCGCCGCGCCGTTGGGGTCCTGGATCTTGATCGAGCGCTCGAAGCTGTACTTCACGTCCGAGGACGTGAGGTCGTCACCGTTGGAGAACTTCAGGCCCTCCTTGAGCGTGCAGGTCAGGGTCTGGGGGTCGTCGTAGGTGCAGTTGTCGGCGGCATCGCCCACGATCTCCGTCGACTTCGCCGGCACCGTCACGAGGGTCTGGTACAGGTTGTACTCGAGGGTGGAGGAGCCGAGGTCGTAGGAGCCGGCCGGGTCCAGGGCCGTCACGGTGTCGGTCGTGCCGAGGATCCAGGGCGACCCGGAGCCGCCGCTGCTGCTCCCACCGCCGTCTCCCCCGTCGTTGTCCGAGTCGCCGCCGCAGGCGGCCAACCCGCCGGCCAGCAGGGCGATCACCCCGAGCCTGGCCACAGTGTGTCGACGCATGTCTCCTCGCTCCCCGTCCGGATTCCGGACACCGATGTGTGCTGCGGTTCTCGGAACGTAGCCCTCGAATGTGACGTGCGCCACCCTTGATCCCGAAGTGGCGCCCAACCGTTCCCGGACCGTTGCGACGGGCGGGCGTTCGTGGCGATTCTCAGCGGGAGGCGAGCTGCGCGAGGTCCACGGTGCCGAGTCCGGCGAGGGTGTCGGCGAAGACCCGGCGCTCCCCCTCCAGGATCGGGACGTGGTGGGGCACGCACAGCACCAGGCAGCCCGCCGACTCCGCCGACGTGGCGCCGGTGTTGGAGTCCTCGATGGCCACGCAGTCGCCGGGCTCGACGCCGAGGTCCGCGGCCGCCTTGAGGTAGGGCTCGGGGTGCGGCTTGCCGAACTCGACCCGGTCGCCGGCCACGATCGTCGCGAACGTCCCCGCAGGCAGGTGCTCGAGGATCGGCTCCACGAAGCGCATCCACGACATCGTCACCAGCGCGCACGGCACGTCGTGGGCACGGAGGTCGGCGAGCAGCTCGCGCCCACCCGGGCGCCACGGCACCTCGCGGCGTACGCGCTCGACGACACCGTCCAGCAGCTCGTCGACGATCTCCTCGGGAGTCCGGTCGATGCCCATGTGCTCGCGGATGTAGACGCCCGAGTCGAGCAGCGCGTTGCCCACGAGGTTGAGGGCATGCGTCTGCGACCAGGTGCCGCCGTACTTCGCGGCCATCGCGTACTCGGTCTCGATCCAGTACGGCTCGGTGTCGACGAGGGTGCCGTCCATGTCCCACAGGACGGCCGCCGGAACCCTGGGGCTCTCCTGGTCATGCTGACGCGCGGAGTCACGAGAAGTCACGGGGTTCAGGATGCCCTCCCACAGGCTCCGAGCGACTATCGAGGAGGAGTCACCGTCGCGGCGGACATCGGCGTGACTCGTCCTGTGCTCCACGAATGGACCGGCAGGCTGACCTTTCAGCCGTGAGCAACGTCCTGGATTCCGCGGAGGCGGCGTGGACGTTCCCGCTGCGATCGCGGAGACCCGGGCACTCCACCCCAGGGGGCGGCGGTCCGAGCACTGTGAACGCGATCGAGGACGTCAGCGTCCGATGTCGTCCAGGACCTGACCGAGGCGTCGGTGGACGTCGAGGACCGAGGGCCGTCCTTCCGGATCGACCGAGAGGCAGTCCTCCAGGAGGGTGGTGAACCCCCGCGGCAGGCGCGCTCGCAGCGTCGGGAGCGGGGGCGCCGGGCGCAGCACCTGGAGGTGTGCGCCGACGTCGAAGGCCTCGCGCTCGGCCTGGTCGAGCGGGCGGAACGGCGCCAGCCCCGTCGCCGCCTCGACCAGGGTCACGCCGAGGCCCCAGACATCCGTCGCCGCAGTGACGACGTCACCGCGTGCCTGCTCCGGGGCGAGGTACTCCTGGGTGCCGGTCCCCCGGCGGACCGGTCCCGGCGGCTGGGCGATGCTCAGGTCGATGAGGGTCGCTGTCCCGCCGTGGGCCATGACGTTGGCCGGACGGATGTCCAGGTGCAGGTAGCCGTGGTCGTGGAGGTAGTGGACGGCGGACGCCAGCTGGCGCCCGAGGTGGCACAGGTCCGCGACCGGCAGACGTCGCCGTCGCTCGTCGATGAGCTCCTCGAGGGTCATACCCACGTCCGTCTCGAGCACGACCACGACGGCGGGAGCCGACACGGTCTCGAAGGCCCTCGGCAGGTGCGGGTGCGCCAGCTCCTTCAGCAGCCGGCCCTCCTGCAGCAGGCGGTTCCGGACCCGTTGGACGTCGGCCCGGTCCGGTCTCACGGTCTTGGCGACGCAGCTGCAGAGTCGCTCCTGCGACCACACCTCGTACACGTCGAGGGCGGAGCCCCGCGACAGCAGCTCGACCACCTGGTAGCCGGGTGCGATCATCTCGCCCGCGGCGAGCACCGGCGGCTCCGTCCTCGTCGCGGTCATGCGGCACCCACCGGCTCCGGCGCCCGGGACCGCCGGTGGTCCGAGGCCCGACCGTGCCACAGCTCCGCATACCGGCCGCCGCGGTCCACGAGCTCCTCGTGGGTGCCGCGCTCCACCACCTCGCCGTGGTCCATGACCAGGATCAGGGTGGCGTCTCGCACGCTGGCGAGGGTGTGCGAGATCACGATCGTCGTGCGACCCGCCATCAGCCGTCGCAGGGGCTCGATGACACGCTCGGCCGAGAGCGGATCGAGCCCCGTCGTGGGCTCGTCGAGCAGCAGGATCGGCGCGTCCCGCAGCAGTGCGCGGGCGATGGCCACCCGCTGGGCCTGCCCCCCCGAGAGACGCCGTCCACGCTCCCCCACCCGCGTGTCATAGCCGTCGGGCAGTGCCGTGATGAACACGTCGGCGTCGGCGTCCCGGGCAGCCTGCTCGATCTCGGCACGGGTGGCGGAGGGGCGTCCGAAGGCGATGTTGTCGCGCACGGTGCCCTCGACGAGCAGGGTCTCCTGGAGGACGACGGCCACCTGGCGCCTCACGGTCGCGCGCCGGATCTCGCGGAGATCGGTGCCCCCCATCCGCACACTGCCGGCGTCGGGATCCAGGCTGCGCATCAGCAGCCCCGCCAGGGTCGACTTCCCGGCCCCGCTGGCGCCGACCACCGCGACCACATCGCCGGGGCGGGCGGAGAAGGTCAGGCCGCGCACCGCGGGGACGCTCGAACCGGGGTAGGTGAACGTCACGTCGTCGAACACGAGGTCCCCGCAGTCGGGGTGCAGTGTCACGGCGCCGGGGYGGTCGGGGGGCAGCGTCGCCTCGTCGAGCAGCTCGATGACGCGCTCCGCGCCGGCAGAGGCGGAGAAGGCGGACGTCACCGC
>NZ_JBFUMD010000138.1:0-8005 GCF_054049555.1 Nocardioides sp. P5_C9_2 | reverse complement strand
GTCCCCGGACCGGTCCGTAGAGCCGGCTGAGGAAGGTGAGGAAGGCGAGCAGGCCACCGACGGTCAGGCGGTCCTGCGACAGCAGCCAGGCGCCGGTGCCAATGACGACCAGGGCGCCGAGCAGCTCGATGAAGTCCAGGATCGGGACGTAGACGGAGCGCAACCGCGCCGAGGCCATCTCGGCGCGGTACTTGGCCTCGGCCTCGACGACGTACCTCTGCACCTCCTGCTCACCCTGGTCGTAGGCCTGGACCAGCGGCAGGGTGCTCAGGGTCTGCTCGAGAGAGGTGTTGAGGCTCCCGGATCGTCGCTGCCGTTCGCGCGCCAGCTCCTTGAGCCGACGGGCGAAGTAGCGCGACGTACCCCAGAAGAGGGGGGTGACCACCAGGGCCACCAGCGCCAGGAGCGGCTGGAGCACGAAGAGCGCGGCGGCGAAGAAGACGAGCTGGAGAAGGTTCGAGACCGCGCGGCTGGACCCCGAGACCAGGAAGGCCTCGATGGCCGACACGTCCCCCGAGACCCGGCTCATGACGTCACCCAGGCGGTTGCGGTTCAAGAACTCGACCGGAAGCTGCTGGAGGTGCTGCAGCAGCGCGGTGCGTACGTCGACCAGGAACCGCTGGCTGAGCCAGGTGGACAGGAGGCGCTCACAGCCGTCGCACACCGCCTGGACGACGGTCAGGGCGACGTACGCCGTGGCGACCCAGAAGAACAGCGCGAAGTCCTGCGGGATGAGGACGTCGTCGACGACGACCTTGAACAACCAGATCTCGACCGACATCAGGGCGGGGCTGATGGCCGCGAGCAGCAGCGCGACGGCCATCCACCCGCGTCGCGGGGCGGCGTAGGGCCAGAAGCGGCTCAGCATGTCGCGCACGCGCACCGCCCGCAGGGCGGGCACCGTGGTCGGACGAGCCATCACGTCTCCTGCACGGACGAAGGGACAGACAAGGGGGAAGGGACGGGCGAGGGGCCTCGCCCGTCCCTGGGGACCCGGTCAGTGACCGGTACGGGTGCTGGTGTTCGTGCCCGAGCTGGTGTTGGTGTTGGTGTTGGTCGAGGTGTTGCTTCCGTGACGACCGTGACGGCGCGTGCGATATGCGCTGAATCCCATGACTCCTCCTTTCCTCAAGAACGAGGGTGCGAAGCTCCGCCTTCGGGAGCTCCGGCGACCTGTCGTCGACGCTACGCGCGGCGAGGTCCAGTTCTGCAGCGTCCGTTGGTACTAGGACCAACGGGTCATGGGCGCCCGTTCCGAGCCCCCCTCACGGGCGCAGCGTCCGACGGCCGCAGGGGGCGATGGTCCCCCGCGCGCGAGCCCTTGGGCCGTGTCGGCGTACGCCGGGGACACGCGACCCTCGACCCATGCGCCAGACACTGGATCCGGCCGAGGTCGTCGGAGCGATCATCGTCGCCGTCGACGGGTCCGACCACGCGGGGCGGGCCGTCCGATGGGCGTCCGACCAGGCCTTCCTCGAGCACCGGCGTCTGCTGGTGGTGTCCGTGGGCGACGGGTCGGACGCGGCGGTCGATGACGCCGTCRCGGCCGCGCTGCTCCTCCGTCGGGACCTGTCCGTGACGGGATCTGCCGTGTCCGGGGATCCTCGTCAGGTGCTGATCGATGCCTCGGAGCATGCCTCCATGCTGGTGGTCGGATCGCGCGGTCGCGGCGCGCTGCGAAGCCTGATGCTCGGATCCGTCGGCGCCACGGTCAGTGCCCAGGCGGGCTGCCCGGTGGTGGTCTGCCGTCCAGTGACGGACGGCGATCCGCGGTCCGGGGTGGTGGTGGGCGCCGATGCGACGCCGGAGTCGCTCCCGGTCCTGGACTTCGCGTACCGCCAGGCGTCGCTGCGTGGCCTCCCCCTCACGGTCCTGCACTCCTTCTGGGACGCGGCGGCGGCCGTGGCCCAGTACCGCGAGGCCCGCGGGGAGAAGGCCGACCGGCCCGACCTCGAGGACCTGCGCGCCACCCTCGCCCAGTCGGTCGCCGGTCTCGCGGAGACGTACCCCGACGTACGCGCCACCCTCACCCTCAAGCACGGGTTCACCGATGAGGTGCTCAGTCCGCGCCACGGCGGCTGGGACATGATCGTCGTCGGCCGCCACCCCATGACGTCGCTCGGGCGGCTGCTCACCGGCTCCATCGCCACGGCGGTCGTGGAGCGTGCCCACGCCACGGTGGCGGTCGTCCCCGAAGCACCCGCCTGGCCGGACCCCGGAGCCCCGTCCGCGTAGCCAGTGCCGACCGCGGCGACCAGGGCCGGGGAGGCGGTGGGACGCACGAGGGCCCGGACCTCTCGGCCCGGGCCCTCGCTGCGTCGGGTGGGGCTCAGCCCCCGCTCATGAAGCCCGCGACGTCATCACCGACGTACTTGTCGGAGACGGACTTCGCGCCTCCCGGGACATCCGCAGCCCGGAAGATGTAGCTCGCATCGCTGGGCGACGCACCCACCTCGAAGGTCAACGGGACCGCCAGGCCCCCGGTCTCGACGGTGCCGATGTCCTCCTTGGCCTTCGTGACGCCCTCCGGCGTCAGGTCGCCGTCCTCGCACGCCTTGTCCAGGATCTGGCGCATGGTGTCGGCGGCAGCCGTGCCCCACACCACGCCCAGCGTCGGGTCCCCGGGGTTCGCGTCCTGGTACTTCTTGAGGAGGTCGGGGAGCTGGTCGAACGGCGCCACCGGCGAGGCGACGTACAGGTTCTTCTTCAGCGAGTCCCCCGCAGGGCCGTCGAGCAGTGCCGGCGCGAAGACCGGGTTGTTGCCCGCGATCGGCACGTCGAGGCCCTGGGAGGCGGCCACGCCGGCAATCGAGGCCGTCTGGGTCGGCGCCACAGTGATCGCGATGGTCTTCACGCCCTCGGACTTGAGCTTGGTCACCGGGGCCGTCATGTCCGTGTCGGTCGACTGGATCTGCTGCTCGACGACGGTCATCCCGTGCTGCTCGGCGAAGTACTTCGAGCCGGCGAGGCCGCCCTCGCCGTACTCTCCCTCGAAGTAGATGTGGCCGATCTTGTCGCCCTCCTTGATCTTCCCCTCCTCGAGGAGGTAGTCGAGGACGTTGATCATCTCGACCTCGTACGTCGCCCCGACGACCGCGATCTCCGGGCTCTCGGTCAGCGACTGCGCCCAGGCCGCCGGGATGTTGACCATCTGGTCGGCCTCGAGCTGCGGCAGCAGCCCGGTGTTGATCGGCGAGCCGATCGTCTGCTCGATGGCCAGCACGTCGTTGTGGATCGAGCTGTAGAGCTGGATGCCCTTCTGCGTGTCGTAGCCGTGGTCCTTCACCGTCGACTCGACGGTGTAGGTGTCACAGACCTTGTTGTCCTTCCAGTAGAGCGCCTGGGCGTCGGTGATGTCCTTGCCCAGCGCCGCGAAGACGCCGGTCAGGTCGGTCAGCGACCCGAGCGTGATCGTGTCGCCGTCGATGCCCCGGCCGACCTTGACCCCGTCCTGCGTGCTGGTCTCCGAGTCCGAGGACTTCGTGCTGCAGCCCGCGGCGCTCAGCACCATGGCGACCGACACGAGCGTGACCGCCCCGCGCTTCGTGTGTGTTCTCATCAGTTGTTACCTCCGGTTGAGGAATCGGCTTGTGCCGGTGTGGTGGTGTGGTGCTGATCGGCACCCGGGGCGTCCGCCGAGGCGGCACCGGGTGCACGTGGGGGGCGCCGCAGGCGGCGCGCGAGGCCGGCGAGACCGCCGGGCTCGAACATGACGACGAGGATGATCGCCAGTCCGTACAGGAAGGCCGCGGCCTGGCTGGCCACGATGCCGGGCTCGCCGGGCTCCACGATGAACGGCAGCGAGCCGGCGTACTCCTGGAAGACCAGGGGCAGGGCGCTGACGAAGGCGGCGCCCATGATCGATCCCCAGACGGATCCGAGGCCGCCCAGCACGATCATCGCGAGGAACTGCACCGACAGCACCAGCCCGAAGGACTCGGGTGCGACGGAGCCGATCGACAGCGCGTAGAGCACCCCGGCCAGGCCGGCGTACATCGAGGAGACCAGGAAGGCCTTCGCCTTGTAGGCCCGGACGTCCACGCCCATGACCGCGGCCGCCACCTCGCTGTCGCGCAGCGTCTGCAGGGCCCGACCGGGACGCGAGCGCACGAGGTTCGCGGCGAACCAGGCCGCCGCGACGCACAGCACGAGGCCGAGGTACCAGAGCCGCTCGGCCTGACCGAACGGCACGCCGAGCACCTCGAGGGGCGGCGAGTCGAGGCTGCTGAACTCGAAGCCGAAGAGCGAGAAGTACGGCACCAGACGGCCGTTGAAGCCGCCGGTCACCGAGCTCCAGGTGTTGAGCACGTGGTCGCCGATGAACACCAGGCCGAGCGAGGCGATGCCGAGGTAGATCCCCCGCAGCCGGGCCGCGATCGGGCTGAAGAGGACGCCGGCGAGACCGGCGGCGAGGACGCCCAGGACCATGCCCAGCGCCGGCGGCAGCTCGAGTCCGCCGTAGGGGTTGGCCGACCCGCCGGGCGCACCTGACACGTAGGTGTAGGTGACGGCGCCGACGGCCAGGAAGAAGGCGTGGCCCAACGACAGCTGGCCGGTCGTGCCCACCAGCAGGTTGAGCCCGAGCGCACCGATGATCGCAGCGAAGACGGCGAAGCCGGTGCGCAGCCAGAACTCGTCCACGTAGAGGGGCAGGGCGAGCAGCACGACGAACAGGGCGAGCATCGCGAGCAGCTTTGCGGCACGACCTGTGGACCAGCCGGTGCCCCGGCCCTCGCTGCTGGGGGCCTCGCGCTCCCGCACGGTGGTGGCGGACTCAGACACGGGTCATCTCCCGGGTGCCGAAGAGTCCGGCGGGCCGCACCAGCAGCACGGCGACCATCACGACGTACGGGACGACGTCACCGAAGCCACGGCCCAGGAAGGCGATCTCGTCCTGATAGCCGGCGGCCAGCGACTCCGCGAGGCCGATCAGGATGCCGCCGACGAGCGCCCCACCGGTCGAGTCGAGGCCACCGAGGATGGCCGCGGGGAGGGCGCTCAGGGCGACCGTGGCGACCGCCGGGGTGACGCCCGGGGTCGGTGCTCCGACGGCGAAGAGGCCGGCGACGGCGGCCAGGATGCCGGCGATCATCCAGGCGAACATGGACACCCGGCCCATGTGGATGCCCATCAGGGCGGCGGCCTCGCCGTCCTCCGCGGCGGCACGCATGGAGATGCCCCAGCTGGAGTACTTGAAGGTGAGGAAGAAGGCGCCGATCAGCACGGCGGCCGCGACGATGGCCAGGGCCCGGTTGGTGGTGAGCCCGACCCCGCCGATCGAGATCACCTCGCCGCCCCACGGGTGACCGACGTTGAGGATGTCGGACCCGATGCGACGGGTCAGCTCGGTGACGATGATCAGGTCGACGCCGATGGTCAGGATCGCCAGGCTGATCACGGGTGCCCCGCGCAACCGGTTGATCAGCACGCGTTCGACGAGCACGGCCGCGATCGCGGAGCCGGCGATACCGAGCGCGACCGCACCCCAGAAGCCGAGCGTCTCGTGCCAGCGCCCCATCAGGTAGGCGCCCAGCAGCAGCAACGAGCCCTGCATGAAGCTGGTCACCTCGCTGGCCTTGAAGATGATCACGAAGCCCAGCGCGATGAGCGCGTAGATCGCGCCCAGGGACAGGCCGTTGAGCAGCAGGGACAGGAATTGCGTCATCGCGGGGTCTCCTCGTGGGGGTCCTGGTGCTGGTCCTGGTGCTGGTCCTGGTGCTGGTCCTCGTGCTGGTCGGCGCTCGCGGCGGGTCCGGTCTCGTCGCCCGAGCCGAGATATGCCCTGATGACCTCCGGGTCGGCCTGGGTCTCCTCCGGGGTGCCGTCCGCGATCCGGCGACCGAAGTCGAGGACGGTGACCCGGTCGGCGATGCTCATGACCATGCCCATGTCGTGCTCGACCAGGACGATGGAGATGCCGAGCTCGTCGCGGATCTCGAGCACGGCCCGGGCCATCCGGTCGGTCTCCTCCGCGTTCATGCCGGCCACCGGCTCGTCGAGCAGCAGCAGGCGCGGCTCCGTGCACAGCGCCCTGGCCACCTCGACCCGCTTCTGGTCGCCGTAGGACAGGACGCCGACCGGGACGTCCAGCTTGGCGCCGAGGTCGAGGAAGTCCGCGATCTCGCGGATGCGCTCGCCGTGCACCCTCCCCTCCCGGGTGGCCCGCGGCAGCCGCAGGCCGGAGGAGATGAAGCCCGCCCGGGTCAGGGCGTGGCGCCCGAGCATGAGGTTCTCGGCCACCGTCTGGGTGCCCGAGAGGGCGATGTTCTGGAAGGCCCGGGCGACACCGAGGTTCGCGATCTTGTGCGGTCGCAGCCCGTTGAGGAGGGTGTCGCCGAGGCGGACCTCGCCCGACGTGGCCCGGTAGACGCCGGACAGCACGTTGAACATGGTCGACTTGCCGGCCCCGTTGGGCCCGATCACGGCGTGCACCGTGCCGGGCCGGACCGTGAAGGAGACGTCCGAGAGCGCCTTGATGGCACCGAACTCGACCGTGATGTGCTCGACGGTCAACGTCTCCACGTCGGTGCGCAGATCGGCCTCCGGCCCTGTGGGCCCAGTGGCGCCTGTGGAGGTCGTGCTCATGCGGACCACCTCGTCAGCTTCTTCCGACGAGCGGCCGCGGCGGGCTTGCGGGTGGTCGCGCCCTCGCCGCCGTGGCCGAGGTAGAGCCGCTGGACGGCGTCGGAGGTCGCAAGCTCGGCCGCCGAGCCCGACAGCGACACCTTGCCGACGTCGAGGACGAAGGCGGTGTCGGCCACGCCGAGCGCCATCGTGGCGTTCTGCTCGACGAGCAGGACGGCGGTGCCCTGGCGATTGATCTCGCGGATGACCTCACCGATCTGGCCGATGATCCGCGGCGCCAGCCCGAGGGACGGCTCGTCGAGCAGCAGGAGCTGGGGCCGGGACATCAGGCCGCGCCCCATGGCCAGCATCTGCTGCTCACCTCCGGAGAGCAGGCCGGCGCGCTGGGCCCGCCGGTCGGCCAGCACGGGGAACATGTCGTAGATCCGGTCGTAGTCGGCCGACTTCTCGCCGCGGTCCTTGACCGCCAGGCGACCGGCCCTGAGGTTCTCCTCGACCGTGAGCCGGGTGAAGATGCGGCGCCCCTCGGGGACCTGCACCAGCCCGCTGGCCACGCAGGCGGCGGGATCGCGACCCTTGAGGTTGTCCCCCCGGTAGACCACCTCCCCCCGCTCGATGCGTCCGCGGTGCATGCGCAGGGTGCCGGACAGGGTCCGCAGCAGGGTGGTCTTGCCCRCCCCGTTGCTGCCGAGCAGCGCCACCACGGCGCCCTCGTCCACCGACAGGCTGATGCCGCGCAGGGCCTGCACCACTCCGCCGTACGTCACGGCGAGGTCCGTGACCTCGAGGATGGGTCGGCCAGTTGTCGCGGGGATGCTCATGCTCGGGTCTCCAGTCGGATCGCGCGTTTGAGGACCTTGCCGGTCGCGGTCTTGGGGATCTCGTCGACGACGTCGACGATCCGGGGGTAGGCGTGGGGTGCCACGCGACCGCGGACGAACTCGCACAGCTCGGCCTCGGTGGTGCTCGCGCCGGGTCGCAGGGTCACGACGGCACCCACCTCCGCGCCCAGGGTGGGGTGGGCCAGGCCGATGACGGCTGCCTCGACCACGTCGGGGTGCTCCTGGAGCGCCTCCTCTACCTCCCGCGGGTAGACCTGGTGGCCGCCGCGGTGGATCAGCTCCGCCGTGCGGTCCACCACGTAGAAGAAGCCGTCCTCGTCGCGCACCCCCACATCTCCGGTACGCAGCCATCCGTCGACGACCGCGTCCGCGGTCTCCTCCGGCCGCCCCCAGTAGCCCTTCATCACGTTGTGGCCGCGCACGAGGATCTCCCCCGGCTCCCCGTCCTCGACCTCGACGCCGTGGTCGTCGACCACCCGGAGCTGGACGCCCGTCACGGGCAGTCCGATCGAGCCGACCCGGCGCCGGTCACGACGGTTGAAGCTCACGACCGGCGACGTCTCGGTCAGTCCGTATCC
>NZ_JBFUMD010000137.1:0-8043 GCF_054049555.1 Nocardioides sp. P5_C9_2 | reverse complement strand
GTGCAGCAGCTTGTACCAGGCCTTGGCGAAGGCGAGCCGGAACTCCTCGGGGTTCTCCAGGAAGCGTCGCGAGATCTTCTCGTACGCCGGGTCCTCGCGCAGGGCGAGGTCGCTGGTGAGCATGGTGGGCTTGCGCCGCGGCGAGTCCGCCGTCGGGCCGGGGATGATGTCCTCGGCGTCATTGGCGACCCACTGCTTGGCGCCGGCGGGGCTCTCGGAGAGCTCCCACTCGTAGCCGAAGAGGATCTCGAAGTAGCGGTTGCTCCACTGGGTCGGCTTGTCGGTCCAGGTGACCTCGAGGCCGCTGGTGATCGTGTCGGCACCCTTGCCCGACGCGTAGGAGCTCGTCCAGCCCAGGCCCTGCTCCTCGAGCGGGGCGCCCTCGGGCTCGGGGCCGACGAGGTCGGGGTCGCCGGCACCGTGGGTCTTGCCGAAGGTGTGACCACCGGCGATGAGCGCGACGGTCTCCTCGTCGTCCATCGCCATCCGGGCGAAGGTCTCGCGGATGTCGCGGGCCGAGGCCAGCGGGTCCGGGTTGCCGTTGGGGCCCTCGGGGTTGACGTAGATGAGGCCCATCTGGACCGCGCCCAGCGCCTCGCTGAGCTCGCGCTCGCCGGAGTAGCGCTCGTCGCCGAGCCAGGTGTCCTCGGGACCCCAGAAGATCTCCTCGGGCTCCCAGACGTCCTCGCGGCCGAAGCCGAAGCCGAAGGTCTCGAAGCCCATCGACTCCAGCGCCACGTTGCCGGCGAGCACGATCAGGTCGGCCCACGAGATCGACTGGCCGTACTTCTGCTTGACCGGCCACAGCAGCCGCCGCGCCTTGTCGAGGTTGGCGTTGTCCGGCCAGCTGTTGAGGGGCGCGAAGCGCTGCCCGCCGTCGCCGGCGCCGCCGCGACCGTCGTAGATCCGGTAGGTGCCGGCCGAGTGCCAGCTCATCCGGATCATCAGGCCGCCGTAGTGCCCGAAGTCGGCCGGCCACCAGCCCTGGGAGGTGGTGAGCACCTGGGTGAGGTCCCGCTTGAGGGCCTCGACGTCGAGGTTCGCGAACTCGCGGTCGTAGCGGAAGTCCGGACCCAGCGGGTTGCCCTTGGACGAGTGTGCGTGCAGCACCGACAGGTCCAGCGAGTTGGGCCACCAGTCCTTGAGCGTGTGGGGCCGTCCACCGGTCTTCGGCGTCGGGGAGTCGATCGCCGGGTTCTCGCTCTCGCTGCCCTGAGCGGTCGCGGAGTCGTGGGCGACCGGGCAGCCGGCGGCGGCCTTCTCGTCCACCCCCTGCGGGCTCGTGGGTGCGTTGTCCTGGTTGTCGCTCATCTGGTTCCTTCCGGAGGGACGGTCACTGGTCACTGGTTGCTGGTGGTCGTGCTGGAGCGAACGGTCGCGCACGCGGGGCAGGTGCCCCAGTAGACGACCTCCGCCTCGTCGACCYCGAAGCCGTGGTCGTGGGAGGCGGTGAGACAGGGTGCGTCGCCGACGGCGCAGTCGATGTCGGCGATGGCGCCGCAGGTGCGGCACACGACGTGGTGGTGGTTGTCCCCGACCCGCGCCTCGTACCGGGCCAGCGAGCCGGCCGGCTGGATGCGCCGCAGCAGGCCGGCGTCGGTCAGCGCCCGCAGCACGTCGTACACCGCTTGGTGGGAGACGTCGGGCAGGGATCGTCGGGCCTCGCGGATGATCGTCTCCGTGCCGGCGTGCGGGTGCGAGTGGACCACGGCGAGGACCGCGAGGCGAGGTCTGGTGACTCGCAGGTCGGCGCCCCTGAGTGCCTCACGGAGGTCGGGCTCGGCGTCCATGGGCCCAGTCTCGCCAGCAATCTTGATCGAGTCAAGATTGGCGCGCGGACGGCTACAGGTCGGCGCTGTCCATCAGGACGCCGAGCTCGGTGAGGCTCAGCTCCCGCATCTCCCCCAGCTGCAGCGTTCCCAGCTCGATCGGACCGATGGAGGTGCGGGTGAGCCGCGTGACGGGGTGCCCGACGTGCTCGAGCAGGCGGCGCACGATGCGGTTGCGTCCCTCGTGGATGACGAGCTCGACGATGGTGCGGTCGCGGGAGGTGCGGCCGTGGCTGCCCTCCACGACGCGTGCGCGGGCGACCGCCACCGGACCGTCGTCCAGGGTGACGCCCGCGAGCAGCTGCCTGATGATGCCGCGGTGCAGCTGGCCCTCGACCTCGGCGACGTACGTCTTCTCGATCTCGTACGACGGGTGCGCGAGGCGCTGGGCGAAGTCACCGTCGTTGGTGAGGATCAGCAGCCCCGACGTGTCGGTGTCGAGGCGACCGACGTGGAAGAGGCGCTCGGGGCGGTCGGCCACCAGGTCGCCGATCGAGCGGCGGCCGTCGGGGTCGGACATCGTCGAGACGACGCCCCGCGGCTTGTTCAGCACCAGGTAGACGTGGGGGGAGATCGGGGGCAGCCGTCGGCCCTCGACCCGGATCACCGCGGTGCGCGGGTCCACCTTGGTCCCGAGCCGGGTCACGACCTCACCGTCGACCTCGACCGCGCCCTCGAGCATCAGCTCCTCGCACTTGCGCCGGCTCGCCACGCCGGACTGGGCGAGCAGCTTCTGCAGCCGGATCAGCCCGTCCTCGTCGGTGTCGGGCCGCTGCGAGGCGGGGTGGGTGTCCTTCTCGTCGTGCGGCTTCATGCAGGCTCGGTGCCCCCGTCGGGCTCGGTGCCGTCGCCGCTGTGCGGCGAGTGCGGCTGGTGCGGGTGGTCGGGTGCCGGTTCGGGTGCCGGTTCGGGAGCGGGGGCCGTGCCGGCCACACTGGCCAGCTCGTCCTCGAGGTCGTCCATGTCGGGCAGGTAGGGCGCCAGCTCGGGCAGCTCGTCGAGGGAGGTGATGCCGATCCGCTCGAGGAAGTAGGTGGTCGTGCGGTAGAGGTTGGCGCCGGTCTCGCCGTCCTGGCCGGCCTCCTCGACCAGTCCGCGCGTGAGCAGGGTGCGCATGACGCCGTCGACGTTGACGCCGCGGATCGCCGAGACCCGGGCCCGTGACACCGGCTGCTTGTAGGCGACCACGGAGAGGGTCTCCAGCGCCGCCTGGGTCAGCCGCGCCTGCTGGCCCTCGAGCACGAAGCTCTCCACCACGGCGGCGTACTCCTCGCGGGTGTAGTAGCGCCAGCCACCGGCCACGTCGCGCAGCTCGAAGCCACGGCCCTGCTCGGTGTACGCCGCCGCGAGCTCGTCGAGGGCCGCCTCGACGTCGGCGACCGGATGACCCACGACCGAGGCGAGCCGCATCGTGTCGAGCGGCTCGTCGGCCACCATCAGGATCGCCTCGAGCGACGGGTGGAGCGGCGCGACGGCGACGTCGAGCGTCTCCGGCGACGGGTCGGTGTCGGTCACGGGATCTCCTGCGGATCGTTCTCGTCGGGGGTGTCGGTGGCGGTCAGGTCGACGACCTCTGGCTCGGCGCCGTCGAACTCGTCGGTGATCTCCACCTCGCCGCCCTCGCCGCCCGTCCACCGGACGGTCAGCTCACCGAGCGGGGTCACCTGGTCGAAGCCCACGACCCCCTCCCGGAACAGCTCGAGCAACGAGAGGAACCGGGCCACGGTGGTGAGCTTGTCGGGTGAGTCCCCGCACAGTGCTCGGAAGGTCATCGTGCCACTGCGCCGCAGCCGGTCGACCACCAGCGCCGCCTGCTCGCGGACGCTGACCTTGGCCGCGTGGATGTGCTGGAGGGAGACCTCCAGCACCGGCTTGGGCTCCATCGCCCGGGCGGCGAGCCGGGCGAAGGCGTCCAGCCCGATCCCGATGAGCACCTCGGGAAGCAGGGTGGCGAAGCGCTCCTCGAGGCCCACCTGGCGCGGGTGGCGCGTGGACTCGGCGGCGAGGCGCTGCTCGAGCACCCCGGCCACCTGCTTGAACGCGCGGTACTGCATCAGCCGGGCGAAGAGGAGGTCGCGCGCCTCGAGCAGCGCGAGGTCCTCCTCGTCCTCGACGTCGCCCTGGGGCAGCAGCCGGGCGGCCTTGAGGTCGAGGAGCGTGGCGGCGACGAGCAGGAAGGACGTCGTCTGCTCGAGGTCCCAGACCTTGCCCCCGGCCTTGACGAAGGCGATGAACTCGTCGGTGACCTTGGACAGGGCGACCTCGGTGATGTCGAGCTTGTGCTTGGCGATCAGCGACAGAAGCAGGTCGAAGGGCCCCTCGAAGTTGTCGAGCCGCACCGCGAACGCCGGCGCCGCCTCGCCACCGGTGACCTCGGGGGTCGCGGCGGTCGTGCTCACTCCTCGGTCAGCCGTCGCACGAGCGCGCTGTCGGCGCCCCGGGCCTCGAAGTCGGCCAGCACCAGGGCCAGCGCCTCACGCACCACGCGACCCCGGTCGACGGCCAGCCCGTGCGTGCGACGCAGGGTCAGGCGGGTGTGCTCGATGTCGAGCAGCTCGTCGGAGGTGACGTAGACGGTCATCTTCTCGTCGTGGCGCACGCGGCCACTCGGCCTGCGGGGCGCGGTGTCCGGCTCGGGCTCGGGCCGGTCGCTCACGGCACGGACGGCACGCTGGGGCTCGGCCCCGTCGCCCTCCGGCGAGGTGCGGCGGAAGAGGTCGTCGGCCGCGGGCAGGCTCACTCGGCGGGCCACCGGCCGAGCACCTCCTTGGCGAGCTGACGGTAGGAGTCGGCACCGGCCGACGACGAGGCGTACGACGTGATCGGCTCGCCGGCGACCGTGGAGTCGGAGAACTTCACCGTGCGTCGGATCACCGTGTGGAACACCGTGTCGCCCCACGCCTGGACCAGGCGGTCCATGACCTCGCGGCTGTGGAGGGTGCGGCCGTCGAACATGGTGCCGAGGACGCCGTCGACCTCGAGGCGGGGGTTGAGCCGCTCGCGGACCTTGTCGATGGTCTGCTTGAGCAGCGCCACGCCGCGCAGCGCGAAGTACTCGCACTCCAGCGGCACGATGACGCCGTCGGAGGCCGTCAGGGCGTTGACGGTCAGCAGGCCCAGCGACGGCTGGCAGTCGATGAGGATGACGTCGTACTGGTCGAGCGCAGGGGCGATGACCCGCTGCAGGGTCTGCTCGCGGGCGACCTCGTGGACCAGCTGGACCTCGGCGGCGGACAGGTCGATGTTCGAGGGGAGCAGGTCCATGCCCCGCACCCCGGAGGGCACGACGACGTCGTCCAGCGTCACTTCGCGCTGCATGAGCAGGTTGTAGATCGTCAGGTCCATCTCGTGCGGGTTGAGGCCCAGGCCCACCGACAGCGACCCCTGCGGGTCGAAGTCCACCAGCAGCACCTTGCGGCCGTACTCCGCCAACGACGCGCCCAGGTTGATGGTCGTGGTGGTCTTGCCGACGCCACCCTTCTGGTTGCACATCGCGACCACGCGGGCCCGCGTCGGACCGCTCACCGGTCGGGGCTCGGCGAACGACGGCATGGGCCGACCGGTCGGGCCCAGCGGCACGAGGGTGTCGGTGGCGGTCGCCGTGACGGCCTCGGGGCGGGTCTCGGGGCGCGGGAAGGGAAGGGGGTCGCTCACGGGATGACTGTCCTCGGGGGAAGGTGCTGGAACGGGTGCTCGCACGAGTGGGGGCATCTCCGACGCGCTGCTGCCGGACCGGCCCGGGAGACCTGCGAAACCGCCACCACTCATGAACATCTCCTCTTGTCGACTCGTACCGATTGGACCACGCGGGACCTTGCTGGACTTTGTCGACACGGCGACATCTTCCCGAGAGTTCCGGGCGACTCTAGATGCGCCCGCGAGCCGCCACAACACGTGGCCGACAACCCCCAGCCCGCGAACTGAATCTGTGCACTCGGCCCCGGTCCCGTGCACAGGCGCCGGGCACCTGTGCACAAACCTGTGCACGCGCCGCATTGCAAAGGTACTACCTTTCGGGCACCATGCTCGCGACCCTGTGACCCCCCTCACAACGGAGCGACCCCGTGGAAAATCTCGAACCGGCGTACGGCACGACCGTGCTCCTCCTCATCGCGGCGGCCGCCGTCGCGCTGCTGCTGTTCCTCGTCATGAAGGTGCGGTTGCACGCCTTCATCGCACTGGTGCTGGTGAGCCTTCTGACCGCCATCGCGGCGGGCATCCCGCTGGCGCTCGTGCCGACCGCGATGCTCACCGGCTTCGGCACGACGCTGGGATCGGTGGCCCTGCTGGTGGGCTTCGGCGTCATGCTGGGCCGTCTCCTGGAGGTCACCGGCGGAGCCCAGGTGCTCGCCGACAGCCTCATCAACCGCTTCGGTGAGCAGCGAGCGCCGTTCGCCCTCGGCGTCGCGGCCCTGATCTTCGGCTTCCCGATCTTCTTCGACGCCGGCCTGGTCGTCTTCCTGCCGATCATCCTCACCGTCGCTCGCCGCTTCGGCGGCTCGGTGCTCTTCTACGCCCTGCCCGCGGCCGGCGCCTTCGCGGCCATGCACGCCCTCGTGCCCCCGCACCCCGGCCCGGTCGCGGCCGGCACGGCGCTGGGCGGCGACATCGGCGTGATCCTGCTGGTCGGCCTCCCGGTCGCCGTCGTCTCCTGGTACGTCGGCGTCTACCTCGTCTCCCGCGTGCTCGGCAGGCGCTTCGACGTCCCCGTCTCCGACATGATCTTCGGCGACCTCGACGGCGGCGAGGACCGCCCGGCGATGGCTCCCCCGGCCTTCGGGACCGTGCTCGGCCTGCTGCTCGTGCCGCTGGTGCTCATCTCGTTCAACACCGTGCTCACCACGCTGGTCGCCAACGGCACCCTCGAGGAGGGCCAGTCCTGGGTGGAGGCCCTGCAGCTGCTCGGCAACACCCCGGTCGCCCTGCTGATCACCCTGCTCCTCGCCATCGCGGTGCTCGGTCGACGCACCGGGTCCATGGCGCAGACGACCGAGGTCCTGGACCAGGCCCTGGCGCCGATCTGCTCGATCATCCTCATCACCGGCGCCGGCGGCATGTTCGGCGGCGTCCTGCGCATCAGCGGCATCGGCGACGCCCTGACCTCGTCGCTGTCGGGCCTGGGTCTCCCGCTGCTGCTCCAGGCCTTCCTCATCGCCACCGCGCTCCGGGTGGCCCAGGGCTCGGCCACGGTCGCCCTGACCACCACGGCCGGACTGATCGCCTCCCAGGCGGCCGGCTACGACGACCTCCACATCGCGCTGCTGGTCGTGGCCATCGCTGCCGGCGCCACCGTGCTCTCGCACGTCAACGACTCGGGCTTCTGGCTGGTGAGCCGCTTCTTCGGGATGGACGAGAAGACCACCCTCAAGACCTGGACGGTCATGGAGACCACGCTGGGGGTYAGCGCCTTCGCGCTCGCCGTGATCCTGTGGCCGGTCGCGGGACTCGTGTGAGTCGGGCCGTGTCAGCGGGGGCGGTCGAGGTCGGAGACGACCTCGGCGCAGATCGCCGTCATGGCGTGGCGAGCCACCTCGTCCTCTCCCCCGGCGACCGCCTCGGCGACGACCTGGTGCAGCCGACGGGCCTCGGGCTTGGGCTCGGGCGGCATCAGGTGGTGGTCGGTGCGCCCCCGCAGGACCTCCTCCACCACGTCGCCGAGGCCGGCGAACATCACGTTGCCCGAGGCGCGCAGCAGCAGCCGGTGAAAGGCGACGTCCTGCTCCAGGAACGTCCGCAGGTCCCCGGCGGCCCCGGAGGCCTCCATCTGCTCGGCGATGCGCACGATCTCGACGCGCTGGGCGTCGTCGGCGTGCCGGGCGGCCAGCGCGGCCGACGCTGGCTCGACGGCGGCCCGCAGCTCACCCAGCTGGTGCAGGTGCCGGACCCGGTCGTCGCCGTCGAGGCGCCACCGGATGACCGCGGGGTCGTAGTCGTCCCACTCCTCGCGCGGCCGGATCCGGATGCCGGTCCGTCGCCGGCTCTCCACCAGGCCCATCGAGGCCAGCACCTGGACGACCTCACGGGCCACGGTGCGCGAGACGCCGTACGTCTCCCCCAGGGAGTCCAGGGTGAGGACGGACCCCTCGGCGAGGTCGCCCCGCACGATGCGCGGGCCGACCTCGGCGAGGACGGTGCTGTGGGCGGTCGACACGAGCAGCACCCTAGCCGCGAGCGGGTGCCCTCCCAGGGCTCCCGGCCTCGTCACGTGGTGGTC
>NZ_JBFUMD010000136.1:0-8158 GCF_054049555.1 Nocardioides sp. P5_C9_2 | reverse complement strand
GCCCCGGCCTGCACCGGGTCCTCCTTGCGGGCGCGGCCCGCGCCGAGGCGCCACGCCGCCAGGCCCACGGCCATCGCGTCGAGCCGGGTCAGGGTGCCGGTCGCCGGGGCGTCGACGACGTGCGACTCGCGGGCGGTCGGCAGGGGCGCCTCCGGGTCGCCGCCCTGGGCACGGATCATCGCCGTCCACGCGTCCATCGCGCTGCCGTCGGCCAGCCTGTCGGCCGGGTCGACGTCGGTGACCCCCGCGCCGGCGAGCATCTCGCGGGCCAGGGCCACGGTGAGCTCGACGACGTCGGCGGGACCGCCCCCGGCCAGCACCTCGACGGACTCGGCGACCTCGATCGCGTTGCCGGCGGTGAGGCCCAGGGGCGTGCTCATGTCGGTGAGCAGCGCGACCGTGTGGACGCCGGCGGCCTTGCCCAGGCCGACCATGGTCTCGGCGAGCTCGCGTGCCCGGTCGAGGTCCTTCATGAAGGCGCCGGTGCCGACCTTGACGTCGAGCACGAGCGCGCCGGTGCCCTCGGCGATCTTCTTGGACATGATCGAGCTGGCGATGAGGGGGATCGCCTCGACGGTGCCGGTCACGTCACGCAGCGCGTAGAGCTTCTTGTCGGCCGGCGCGAGGCCGTCGCCTGCGGCGCAGATGACCGCGCCGACCTCCTCGAGCTGGGTCAGCATCTCGTCGTTGGACAGCGCCGCGCGCCAGCCGGGGATCGACTCGAGCTTGTCGAGCGTGCCGCCGGTGTGGCCCAGGCCGCGCCCGGACAGCTGCGGCACCGCGACGCCGCACGCGGCGACGAGCGGAGCCAGGGGCAGGGTGATCTTGTCGCCCACCCCGCCGGTGGAGTGCTTGTCGGCGGTGGGGCGCGACAGCGAGGAGAAGTCCATCCGCTCCCCCGACGCGATCATCGCGTCGGTCCAGCGGGAGATCTCGCGCAGGTCCATGCCGTTGAGCAGGATCGCCATGGCCAGCGCCGACATCTGCTCGTCGGCGACGTCGCCGCGGGTGTAGGCGTCGATGACCCAGTCGATCTGGCTGTCGGTGAGGGCCTGACGGTCGCGCTTGGCGCTGATGACCTCGATGGCGTCGTGCGT
The DNA here is from genome assembly GCF_054049555.1 of Nocardioides sp. P5_C9_2. NCBI lineage: Bacteria > Bacillati > Actinomycetota > Actinomycetes > Propionibacteriales > Nocardioidaceae > Nocardioides > Nocardioides sp. P5_C9_2. The sequence continues at coordinate 7,061 of NZ_JBFUMD010000136.1, read as the reverse complement.
CACGTGATGTCCTTCAAGTCGTCGGGGCCGAAGGCCATGGGCAGCACCTCGGCCATGGTGCGGACGCCCTCGGGCGTCTCGATGAGGAGCGCGGCGCCGCCGTGCTCCCAGAGCAGCTGGCGGCACCGTCCGCACGGCATGATCACCGCGCCGTCGGCGTTGACGCACACGAAGTGCGTCAGCCGACCCCCGCCCGTGGCGTGCAGCGCGGACACGAGCCCGCACTCGGCGCACAGCGTCACGCCGTACGCCGCGTTCTCGACGTTGCAGCCCACGACCAGGCGGCCGTCGTCGACGAGCGCGGCGGCGCCGACCGCGTAGTGGGAGTAGGGCGCGTAGGCGTGTCCCATGGCGGTGACCGCCTCGGCGCGCAGCTGTGTCCAGTTCACCGGGGCAACTATGGCGTATGACAGGTTGGGGCTCTCAGGTGGCAAAGAGGTCACAGACGGATACCGATTGGCGCTTTGCCACCCACCAGCGCCCGAGCACAGGCATCATTCTCCCGATATGCGCCCCCACCCCGGGGGCGATTCGAGTATGGAGGCATCTGTGAGGAACACGAGGAAGGTCGTCACGAGCGGCCTCGTGGCGCTGCTGGCGACCGCGACCCTGGCCGCATGTGGCGACGCGCCCGAGGAGGAGAGCAGCAGCGGGAGCGAGTCGACCGCGAGCGACTTCCAGCCGTGCATCGTCTCCGACGCCGGCGGCTTCGACGACAAGTCCTTCAACCAGCTGGGCTTCGAGGGCGCCACCCAGGCCGCCGACGAGCTGGGCGTCGAGCTCAAGTCCGTCGAGTCCAACAGCGAGAACGACTACGCCCCCAACCTGGAGAGCCTCGTCGGCGAGGGCTGCGACACCATCGTCACGGTCGGCTTCGCGCTGTCCGCGGCCACGGTCGACTCGGCCAAGGCCAACCCGGACATCAACTACGTCCTCATCGACGACGCCGCCGACAACGACTTCGACGGCACCAAGGACGCGGACAACGTCAAGCCGCTCCTGTACAACACCGCCCAGGCGGCGTTCCTCGCCGGCTACGCGGCCGCTGACTACACCAAGACCGGCACCGTCGGCACCTACGGCGGCCAGCCGTTCCCGACCGTCACGATCTTCATGGACGGCTTCAAGCAGGGCGCGGAGTACTACGCCCAGGAGAAGGGCAAGGACGTCAAGGTCATCGGCTTCGAGGGCGGCGAGAAGGGCTCCTTCACCGGCGGCTTCGAGGCCAACGAGGCGGCCACCAGCACGGCCCGCCGCATCCTCGACCAGGGTGCCGACGTGATCCTGCCCGTGGGTGGCCCGATCTACCAGGGCGCGCTCACCGCGATCCAGGACTCGGGTGAGGACGTCGCCCTGATCGGCACCGACGCCGACGTGTTCGAGACCGACCCGAACACGCAGGACGTCATCATGACCTCGATCCTCAAGGACATGAAGGTCTCGACGTACGAGGCGATCATGTCCGCCGGCAACGACGAGTTCGACCCCGAGACCTACATCGGAACCCTCGAGAACGGTGGCGTCGGCCTGGCGCCGTTCCACAACTTCGAGGACAAGGTGTCCGACTCGCTCACCGGCGAGCTGGACGAGGTCAAGGCCGGCATCATCGACGGCTCCATCGAGGTGAAGTCCTACCTCGACCAGTGAGGTAGCACGCAGCACTGCCCGATCCACCACGGGGAGGCCGACCGCGAGGTCGGCCTCCCCGTGGCACGTCCCCTTGGCGGAGGCCCCGCGGTCCCGCGTGAATAGGATGCTGTCCCATGAAGCTCGTCCTTCGTAACATCACCAAGAGATTCGGCTCGCTGGTCGCCAACGACCGGATCTCGCTCGAGGTGTCCCCCGGTGAGGTGCACTGCCTCCTGGGTGAGAACGGCGCCGGCAAGTCCACGTTGATGAACGTCCTCTACGGCCTCTACCAGGCCGACGAGGGCGAGATCGTGCTGGACGACGAGGTGCAGCACTTCGCGGGTCCCGGGGACGCCATGGCCGCCGGCATCGGCATGGTCCACCAGCACTTCATGCTGATCCCCGTCTTCACGGTCGCCGAGAACGTCATGCTCGGCAACGAGTCCACCGGCTTCGCCGGCACGCTCGACCTGGACGCCTCGCGCGCACGCGTGCGGGAGATCTCCGAGCGCTTCGGCTTCCACGTGGACCCCGACGCCCTCGTCGAGGAGCTCCCCGTCGGCGTCCAGCAGCGGGTCGAGATCATCAAGGCACTCTCGCGCGACGCCCAGGTGCTGGTCTTCGACGAGCCGACCGCGGTCCTGACGCCCCAGGAGACCGACGAGCTGATGGAGATCATGCGCCAGCTCAAGGAGGCCGGGAAGGCGATCGTCTTCATCACCCACAAGCTCCGCGAGGTCCGCGAGGTCGCCGACCGGATCACTGTGATCCGTCTCGGCAAGGTCGTCGGCGAGGCCGAGCCGACCGCCAGCAACGCCGAGCTCGCCTCCCTCATGGTCGGGCGGCCCGTCGAGCTCGTGGTCCACAAGGACGAGCCCCGGCTGGGCGACGACGCCCTCGTGGTGAAGGACCTCCGCGTCCGCGACGCGCTCGGTCACGTCCACCTCGACGGCATCAGCTTCACCATCCGGGCCGGTGAGGTGCTGTGCGTCGCCGGAGTGCAGGGCAACGGCCAGACCGAGCTGACCGAGGCCCTCCTCGGCCTCCAGGACCACGTCGAGGGCTCGGCCACCCTCGACGGCAACCAGCTCGTCGGACGGTCCGTGCGGCAGGTCCTCGACGCCGGCGTCGGGTTCATCCCCGAGGACCGCCAGGCCGACGGTCTCGTCGGGGGCTTCTCGGTCGCCGAGAACCTCATGCTCAACCGCAGCTTCCGCTCCCCCTTCGTGCGCCGCGGCTCGCTGCGGATGGACGCCCTCGAGGAGTTCGCGACGGAGAAGCTGAAGGAGTACGACGTCCGTGCCCCCGACATCCACACCGAGGCCGGCAAGCTCTCCGGCGGCAACCAGCAGAAGGTCGTCGTGGCGCGTGAGCTCTCACGCGACCTGCGCCTCCTGGTGGCCGCCCAGCCGACGCGCGGCGTCGACGTCGGTTCCATCGAGTTCATCCACAAGCAGGTCATCGCCACCCGCGACCGCGGGGTCCCGGTCCTGGTCGTGTCCACCGAGCTCGACGAGGTCGTCGCCCTCGYCGACCGGATCATGGTGCTCTACCGCGGGCACGTGGTCGGCATCGTGCCCGCCGACACACCCCGCGAGACCCTCGGACTGATGATGACCGGCGAGCGACCGAAGGACGTGGTCGCGTGAGCGGCACCGACGACACCCCCCAGACCGAGGCCGAGAAGCTCGGCGGCCCGGAGCCCGTGGCGACGAGGGGCCCGGACTCCCCAGGGGCCCCGGAGGCCCCGGAGGCAGGGCCCGAGGGCCCCAGCCGCACGCACTCGATGCTGCGGGAGATCGCCTCCGGCAACGCCCTGGCCGGTGTGCTCGCCGTGGTGCTGGCCGTCGCGGTCGGCTCGCTGATGATCGCGCTCACCGACGAGCGGGTGCGCGACACCGCCACCTACGTCTTCGCGCGCCCGGGCGACTTCTTCTCCGCCACCTGGGACGCGATCTGGGGTGCCTACACGGCCCTGTTCCGCGGAGCCGTCTACAACGACCGGGTCGACGACTTCGCGACCCAGATCCGTCCGCTCACCGAGACCCTCAAGTTCGCCGCGCCGCTCATCGCGGCCGGGCTCGGGGTCGGGCTGGCCTTCCGGGCCGGGATGTTCAACATCGGTGGGCGCGGCCAGATGCTGCTGGCCGGTGCCGCCGCCGGGTGGGTCGCGTTCACGTTCGACCTCCCGATCATCGTCCACCTGCCGCTGGCGATCATCGCCGGCATGGTGGCCGGCGCGCTGTGGGCCGGCATCGCGGGCGTGCTCAAGGCCCGCACCGGCGCCCACGAGGTGATCGTGACGATCATGCTCAACTACGTCGGCTTCTACCTGGTGTTCTTCATGCTCTCCCGCCAGGGCCTGCTGCAGGCACCGGGATCGGGCAACCCCAAGTCGGCGCCCGCCAAGGAGTCCGCGATCCTGCCGCCCATCCTCGGCGACCGGTTCAACCTGCACCTCGGCTTCCTGCTGGCCCTGATCTCCGTGGCGTTCGTGTGGTGGCTGCTCAACCGGGCCACCCTCGGCTACCGGATCCGTGCCGTCGGCGAGAACCCCAGCGCCGCCCGTGCCGCCGGGATCGACGTCGGACGCACCTACGTCGTGGTGATGCTGATCGCCGGGGCGCTGGTGGGCCTGGCCGGCGCCAACCAGGTGCTGGGCACGGTGACCAGCGGCGTCACGGTCGACCTCGACGCGGGGATCGGCTTCGACGCCATCACCGTGGCGCTCCTCGGCCGGTCCCGACCGCTCGGCATCCTCGCCGCCGGGCTGCTCTTCGGCGCGTTCAAGGCCGGTGGCTTCGCCATGCAGGCCTCGCAGGGCATCCCGGTCGACATCGTCCTGGTCGTCCAGTCCCTGATCGTCCTCTTCATCGCGGCACCGCCCCTGGTCCGCGCGATCTTCCGGCTTCCCGCCCAGGAGGCGAAGTGAGCACCCCCGGCCTGTCCCCCGCCCCCGCGCCCACCTCCGCCCCGGTGATCGACACCGTGCCGGTGGTGAGCCGCAAGGCCCCGGTCATCTTCGGGGTCCTCACCCTGGGCATGGTGCTGATCCTGCTCTTCGCGGCCCAGTCCGGTGACACGACCTTCCGCCTCAGCGCCAGCACCGACTTCGCCACCCTGCCCGAGCTCACCGTGCCCGCGATGGCCGGCGCCTGGACCATGACCGTGGCGTGCGCGCTGCTGACCGCCGAGTCCGTGCGCCGCTACCTCGCGCGCCGGGCCACGCCCATGTGGATCGTCGTGGTCTTCGCCCTCGCCTGGATGGCGGGCTTCCTGACCTGGGCCGCGGCCGGTCAGACCGTGCCGGTGGTCGGCCTGCTGGCCGGGTCCATCGCGTTGGCCGTGCCCCTCGTCTTCGGCGCCCTGGGCGGCGTCCTCGGCGAGCGTGCCGGAGTCGTCAACATCGCCATCGACGGTCAGCTGCTCTTCGGCGCCTTCGCGGCCGCCCTGGTCGGCTCGCTGACCGGGTCCCCCTGGGTCGGCCTGCTCGCAGCCATGGTCGCCGGCGCGCTGGTGGCCCTGGTGCTCGGCCTGTTCGCGATCACCTACTTCGTCGACCAGGTCATCGTGGGCGTGGTGCTCAACGTGCTGGTCATCGGCCTCACCAGCTTCTTGTTCAGCCAGGTGCTGGCCCCCAACGCGGCGAGCCTCAACACGCCGCCGCGCTTCCAGCGCATCCCGATCCCGGTGCTGGGCGACATCCCGCTCATCGGGCCGATCTTCTTCCGCCAGACCGCCGTGGTCTACCTGCTCTACATCGCGGTCGCCCTGGTCGCCTTCGCGTTGTACCGCACCCGCTGGGGCCTGCGCGTGCGTGCCGTCGGCGAGCACCCGATGGCCGCCGACACGGTGGGCATCAAGGTCAACCGCACGCGCTACCGCACCATCCTGCTCGCCGGTGCGATCGCGGGCATGGGCGGCGCGTTCTACACGTTGGTGTCGGTGCCGCAGTTCAACCGCGAGATGACCGGCGGTGCGGGCTACATCGCCCTCGCCGCAGTCATCTTCGGCAAGTGGGACCCGATCCGGGCGACCCTGGCCGCGCTGCTCTTCGGCTTCGCGTCCAACCTGCAGGGCGTCCTGGCGGTCATCGGCTCACCGGTGCCCAGCCAGTTCATGCTGATGCTTCCCTACGTCATCACGATCTTCGCCGTGGCCGGGCTCGTCGGCCGCTCCCGGCCGCCGGCCGCGGACGGCGTGCCCTACCGCAAGGAGTAGGCGGCGCCGGGTCGGCCCTCAGCGTCGCAACGCGGTGACGGCCGACTCGGCGAGCACGCGCGCGCCGATCATGGTGGCCCGCTCGTCGACGCGCAGGTTGCCCTGGTGGAGGTCGTACGTCGGGCCGCCCGGCGTACGCGTGCCCAGGCGGGCCATCGCGCCGGGCACCTTGTCGAGGTACCACCCGAAGTCCTCGCCGCCCAGGCTCTGCTGGGTCGAGACGTGGCCGTGCGGGCCCAGGACGCGCTCGACGGCGTCGCCGAGGATGCGCGTGCTGGCGGCGCCGTTGACCACCGGCGGCACGCCGCGCTGGTAGGTGACCTCGGCGGTCACGCCGTACGGGGACACGATCTGGGTGACCAGCTGGCGCACCAGGTGCTCGGCGTCTGCCCACGCGACGGCGTCCAGCATCCGCACGGTGCCGGCCACGAGGCCGGCGTGCGGGATGACGTTGGGCGCGGAGCCGGCGCGCACCATCCCCCAGACGACGCTCACCCCGGCGCGTGGGTCGAGGCGGCGGCTGAGGATCGCCGGGAGCTCGGTGATGAGCTTGCCGATCGCGAAGGTGAGGTCCTCGGTGAGGTGCGGGCGGCTGGTGTGGCCGCCCTTGCCGGCGAGCCGGACGCTGAGCGAGTCGGCGGCCCCGGTGATCGGACCCTCCCGCATGCCGAGCCGGCCCACGTCGAGGCTGGGGTCGCAGTGCAGGCCGAAGACGTGCTGGACGCCCTCGAGGGCGCCGGCGCGGATCAGGTGCAGGGCACCGCCGGGCATGACCTCCTCGGCCGGCTGGAAGAGGAGCCGCACCCGACCGGGCAGGAGCCCGTGCTCGTGCAGCGCGGACAGGGCGAGACCGGCGCCGACGAGGCCGCTGACGTGCACGTCGTGGCCGCAGGCGTGGGCGACCCCGGGCACCGTGCTGCTCCACGGGTCGTTCGTCAGGTCGTCGATGGGCAGCGCGTCGACGTCCGCGCGCAGCGCCACCAGGCCGCCGCCCTCGCCGATGTCGGCCAGCAGTCCCCCGCCGTCGAGGCGGGTCAGGGACCACCCGGTGCCGTCGAGGTGCTCGACGATCCGGTCGGTGGTGCGAGACTCGGTCCAGCTGAGCTCGGGGTGGGCGTGCAGGTCGCGACGCAGGTCGATCAGCTCGTCGGAGTACTTGTCGACGACCTCGTCGACCAGCGCCGCGGCGTCGGTCTGGGAATGATGAGGCA
>NZ_JBFUMD010000135.1:0-8188 GCF_054049555.1 Nocardioides sp. P5_C9_2 | reverse complement strand
GCGCGCAACCACCCGACGTACACGGGATAGGACTCCACGGGCTTCCAGGCGAGGTCGAAGTCGAACTCGCCGTGGTGGTCGCGGTGCAGGGACTGGGTGTAGACGCCGCTGACCTTGCGGGGGATGAGGCGACGCGGGTGGCGCGCGCCCAGGCGGTCCATGGCGATCCGGACGGCCGGCGTGCGCAGCCAGGCCGATCCCTGGAGGTCGAACCACGGCGAGTTGAGGAACACCCCGCCCAGCCCCGCCGGCCGGCGGTCGTGCAGCCACAGCGGGAGGGTCAGCCCGCCGGTGGAGTGGGCGGTGGCCACGACCGTGGTGTGCCCGCTCGTGACGCGCTCCCACGCGGCGTCGAGGTCGGGGAAGTACTCGCGCAGGTCCTCGACGTAGTTGGGCGTCTGGTGCTCGCGGATCGACCGGCCGTACTTGCGCAGGTCGAGGGCGTAGAAGTCGTAGCCGCGCTCGTTCCACCACTCGGCGTACTCGGTGTGGAAGAAGTAGTCGGCGAAGCCGTGGACGTGCAGGACGGCCCGGTCGGTCGGCTCGGCGGCCGGTCGGTGGACCAGCGTCGCGTGGACCGGCCCCTCCGCGTCCTCGCCGAGGTCCAGGGTCTCCACGGTGTACGGCGCACCGAGGACGTCGTACGTCAGGTCAGTCGCCATGGCGCGCACGATATCGGCACCCCGCGGGGGCGTGGACGGCGCGAGGGGCCCCGGACGGTGTCCGGGGCCCCTCGGTGCTGTCGTGCGTACGCCGATCAGTGCCCGGCGTGGGTGTCGCTCTCCACGACGGGGTCCGACGCGTCGTCCTGCGCGTCGTCGGGCTGACCGCCGGGGTTGTCGTTGGGGCCACCGGCTCGCACCAGCTCCTCGATCTGCTTGCCGCAGTCGGCGTCGACGGCCTTCCAGTAGGCGAAGGCGCGCTCGAGGACGTCGCCCTCGACCCCGCCGAGCAGGTGACCGGCGACGGTCTTGACGAAGTTGGCGCGGATCTCGTCGTCCCACACCTCGCGGACGAGGGTGCCGGCCTGGCCGAAGTCGTCGTCGTCGCTGCGCAGGGCGTAGGCCTGGCGCACCATCGCACCGTCCGCCTCCCAGCCGTCGCTCACCTCGCCGACCTCGTCGGCGTAGCCCCGGCCGAACGAGTTGGGCGCGTAGACCGGGTCGTCGGCGCGGTGCTCGTAGGCCATCGGCCCGTCCTGCGTGTAGGTGTTGATCTCCACCCGGGGCCGGTTGACCGGCAGCTGCAGGTAGTTGGGGCCGATGCGGTAGCGGTGGGTGTCGGAGTAGGCGAAGGCCCGACCGAGCAGCATCTTGTCCGGGGAGAAGCCGATGCCGGGGACGGTGGCCGACGGCTCGAAGGCCGCCTGCTCGATCTCGGCGAAGAAGTTCTCCGGGTTGCGGTCGAGGGTCATCGTGCCGACCTCGATGAGCGGGTAGTCGCTGTGCGGCCACACCTTGGTCAGGTCGAACGGGTTGAACCGGTAGGTCCGCGCGTCCTCGTAGGGCATCGCCTGGATCGACAGGGTCCACGACGGGTGGTCGCCGCTCGCGATGGAGTCGTAGAGGTCGCGGCGGTGGAAGTCGGCGTCCTCCCCGGCGATCCGGGTGGCGTCGGCGTCGGCGAGGCCCTCGACACCCTGGTCGCTGTGGAAGTGGTACTTCACCCAGTGCTTCTCGCCGGCGGCGTTGATCCACAGGTAGGTGTGCGAGCCGTAGCCGTTCATGTGGCGGTAGGACTTCGGGATGCCCCGGTCGCCCATGAGGTAGGTGACCTGGTGGGCCGACTCGGGGTTGAGCGACCAGAAGTCCCACTGCATGTTGTTGTCGCGCAGCCCGCTGCCGCCGCGGCGCTTCTGCGAGCGGATGAAGTGCGGGAACTTCATGGTGTCGCGGATGAAGAAGATCGGCGTGTTGTTGCCGACGAGGTCGTAGTTGCCCTCGCTCGTGTAGAACTTCAGCGCGAAGCCGCGCGGGTCGCGCCACGTGTCGGGGGAGCCCTGCTCGCCGGCGACGGTGGAGAAGCGCGCCAGCATCTCGGTCTTCACCCCGGGCTGGAAGAGCCCGGCCCTGGTGTAGGCGCTGACGTCCTGGGTGGTCTGGAAGTGGCCGAACGCGCCGGACCCCTTGGCGTGCACGTTGCGCTCCGGGATGCGCTCGCGGTTGAAGTGCGCCATCTGGCTCAGGAAGTGCACGTCGTGGAGCAGGATCGGGCCGTCGGACCCGAGTGTCAGCGAGTTGCGGTCGCTGGAAGCGGGCGCGCCGGTGTCCGTCGTCGAGCCGAGCGAGGCCTCCGACGAGGGAGCGGTGGCGATCGAGCTGTCCGTGGGCTGGGGCAGGTCGGGCATGTCACTCCTGGTGATCGTGGTGGTGGGTGCGCGCGCTGCCGGATCGTGGAGAGGGGCCGCACGCCGACCCCACCAACGTCGCACTTGATCTGGAACAGGTCAAGAAAGGCTCCCCCGCGGGGGTGGCGCTCATCGGAGGAGGTCCGGTCGCCCGAACATCTCGGCGGTGGCGCGGGCGCTCGGGGTGCCGGCGTCGGGGTCCGCGCCCGCGGCGAGCAGTCGGGCCACGACGTCGTCCTCGCCCTTGAAGACCGCACCGGCCAGGGGCGACTGGCCGCGGGCGTTGAGCCGGTCGGGGTCGGCCCCGCGGCCCAGCAGCATGGCGACCGTCCCTGCGTGCCCGTGGTACGCCGCGAGCATCAGGACGGTGTTGCCGTCGCCGTCGGGATGGTTGGCCGGGAACCCGCCGTCGAGGTAGCGCGCCAGCACGTCGGTCTCGCCCTGGCGGGCGCAGTCCATGGCGAAGGCGACGATGCCTGCGACCTCGTCGTCGGTGGGTGCCGCGGCGGCAGGCGCGGACAGGGGCCGGTCGGGGTTCTCGGTCATGGTCCTGCGAGCGTAGAGGGCCTCGCCGACATCGGGCGATCGGCTCCGGCGAGGCGCACCCGGCCACTATTCTCTGGTGGTGTCGACCACCCTCGGAACCGTGCCCCGCCGGGTGGTGTCGCACCTGCACGACCGGGTCGAGGGGTGGCGCACGGGGTCACGGGCGAGCCAGCTCTACGTGCTGGGCATCCTGCTCGGGCTCTCCGCCGCGTCCCTCGTCGCCTCGTGGGTGGCCTACGACCTGGTGCCGCTCACGGTGTGGTTCGTGTGGCTGCTGCTGGGGGTGCTGATCCTGCGTGCCGGGCCGCTGCTGGTGCTGTCCGGGTTCATCCTGCTCGCGGCCACCGCTGCGACGCTGCACGACGACCTCGACGGCCCCTCCGCCGCCGCCCTGGTCACGCTCGTGGCATCCGTGGGCCTGGCCGTCGGACAGTCGAGCCGGCAGCGCTCGGGACTGCCGGTCGCCCTCAGTGAGCCGATGCTCGCCCAGCTGCGCGACCGCCTGCAGCGACAAGGCGTCGTACCAGACCTGCCCGTCCCGTGGCGGTCCCAGTCGGCCATGCTCAGCGCCCACGGCACGGGGTACGCCGGCGACTTCCTCGTCGCCGACCTCCGCGAGGACCGACACCTCGAGATGGTGCTCGTCGACGTGTGCGGCAAGGGCGCCGCGGTCGGACCCCAGGCGCTGCAGTTCGCCGGTGCCCTCGGCGGCCTGCTCGGGGCGCTGCCCCCCGATGCCCTGATGCGCGCGGCGAACGCGTTCCTGCTGCGCCAGGACTCCGACGAGTCGTTCGCGACGGCGGTGCACGTCCGAGTCGACCTGGAGACGGGCGACTACACGATCACCAGCGCCGGACACCCTCCGGTGCTGCACTGGCGCCCGGCAGCGGCCGACTGGGGCGTGGACAACGCCCGCGGCACCGCGCTCGGCGTGGTGGACGACCCGGAGCTGCGGGCCAGCGAGGGGCGCCTCGGTGAGGGCGAGGCGCTGATGTTCTACACCGACGGCGTCATCGAGACGCGGGGCCGCGACCTCGACGACGGGCTCGCCTGGCTGCGCGACGTGGCGCGCGGTGCCGTGCTGACCCACGGGTTCGACGGCCTCGCCCGCGCGGTCCTGCGCACGGTGCCGCGTGGCAACGACGACCGGGCCGTGCTCGTGCTGGACCTGCGCGCCCCGTGACCCGCTCGACTCCTAGAGTGGTGGGGTGCTCGACTCCGTCGTGGCTCCGCTGGTCAGGGAGCTGATCTATCCCCGCGGCAGCACACGTGTCGCGGCCGACGCCACGACGTACTCGCTGACCGTCGGCGCGGTCGAGCTCCGGGGCTGGGTCGTCAACCCGGGTCGCGCCCGAGCTCTCGTCTACTTCGGCGGCAACGGCGAGCGGCTCGACCCGTGGCGTGAGGTGTTGGAGGCACGCTTCCCGGAGCACACGAGCTACCTGATCGCCTATCGGGGGTACGGCGCCAGCGAGGGTCGTCCGAGCCAGTCCGCCCTGAGCGACGACGCCGTCGCGCTGGTCGACCACGTGAGCGAGCGACACCCCGGCGGGCGGGTGGACGTGCTGGGCCGCAGCCTGGGGAGCGCCGTCGCCGTGCACGTCGCGACGCGGAGGGCTGTGGACCACGTCGTCCTGGTCACGCCCTTCGACAGCCTGGCCGCCACCGCCGCGGACCTGTTCCCCGGCCTGCCGGTGGCGGCGCTGATCCAGGACCGCTGGGACTCGGCCGCCCTCGCGGCCGACGTGCGGGCGCCGGTCCTCGTGCTCCGCGCCGGCCGGGACGCGGTGGTCCGCCCGGCCCGGACCCGGGCACTCGTCGGAGCCCTGTCCGACCCCACGGTCGTCTCCCTCCCCGACGCGGGCCACAACACCATCTCCGACGACCCCACCTACTGGACCCGGATAGCGGAGTTCCTGGCCGACGACGCGCCCGAGGACCTCGCTGACTGAGGTGGCGACCGCCGGGCGGCTAGGGACGAACCGCCACCCACAGCTCCTCGGCCGGCCACCTGGACGCCCACTCGCGGGACACGATCTCGTAGAACGGGTGGTCGTGGCCGTCCTCGGGCGCGTAGATCTCGTGCATGGCCTCGATCACGAGGCCGGCCGCACGCAGCTGACGCACCCATTCACCGTGCGAGGGATGGAACTCGAATCCACCGCCGGGCCATTGCACCCGGTGGGTCTCGCGCTGGCCGCGCAGCAACCGGTCCCCAGCCACACCGCCCTCGGCGGGGACGCACAGCGTCGACAGGTTGCTGTTGGTGAGGAAGGCCAGGCGTCCGCCCGGCCGCAGCAGCCTGGCGGCCTCGGGCAACCAGCGCTCGGGGTCGCACCAGGCAGCGACGCCGTGCTCGCTCACGACGAGGTCGAAGCGGCCGCTGGCCAGCGGCACCTGCTCGGCATCCGCGTGGACCAGAGGGAAGGTGGGACCGAGCCGGGCCTGGAGGTGCCGCGCGGTGGCGAGCTGCTCACCCGAGAAGTCCAGGGCGACCGGTCGGGCTCCTGCACGCGCGAGCCAGGCGGCGAAGTATCCCGTCCCGCAGGCGAGATCCAGGACGTCGCGACCACGAACGTCGCCGAGCACGTCGAGCACTCGCTCGGGTGCGGCGAAGAGGCCCCACGCGATCTCCGACCGGGTCCACATGCCCTCGGCCGAGGCATCGGTGAAGCGCTCGTTCACGATTGCCCAGAGCCTGCGGTTCCAGGCGATCTCCTCGGCTCGGTCCTGGGACATCTGCACAGTCTCCCCGACGGCGGGTGCCGACGGAACGGTGGACGGGTGGTACCTCCGTCGACGACAGTCGGACGGGTGCCCACGTGTCACCCGACCCGCACCACTCGAAGGAGCCCGCTGACATGACCCGCGTCCGCATCGACCTGTTCGCCTCGCTCGACGGGTACACCTCGGCGACTGACCACAGCCCCGAGAATCCGATGGGGGAGGACTGGGGGCGCCTCACGGCGGCCTACGCCGCGACGCGCACGTTCCACGAGCGCGTCCTCGGCGACACCAGCGGCGCCGGCACCACTGGGCTCGACGACGCCCACGCTGCGGCGCACTTCGGGGGCATCGGCGCCGAGATCATGGGTGCGGCGATGTTCGGCCTGCACACGTTCCCCGACGATCCGGACTGGAAGGGCTGGTGGGGTGACCGGCCGCCGTTCGGCACTCCGGTCTACGTCCTGACCCACACCGCACCGCGTCCGTCGATCCCGATGCCGGGCGGCACGACGTTCCACTTCCGCAGCGCCGCGATCGAGGACGTGCTCGCCGAGGCGACGGAGGCTGCAGGCGGCCTGGACGTGCGCGTCGGCGGTGGCGTCAGCACCGCGCGCGACTTCCTGCGCGCCGGTCTGGTCGACGACCTGCACGTCCGGATCGCCCCGATCCTGCTGGGGCGGGGCACTCGACTGTGGGACGACCTGCGCGGCCTCGAGCTCACCCACGAGGTGACCACCGACGTGGCCGACAGCGGCACGATCCACGTCACCTTCACGCGCAGGTAGCCGCGATGACGGCCGGACGCCGGCTCGCTCGCGTCAGGCCCGCACGCACGAAGGGCCCCGACCGCACATGCGGTCGGGGCCCTCCGAAGTCACGTCAGGAGACGCGGACGTTCTCGGCCTGGGGACCCTTGGGGCCCTGGGCGAGGTCGAACTCGACCTTCTGGTTCTCGTCGAGCGACTTGTAGCCACCGGACTGGATCGCGGAGTAGTGGACGAAGACGTCCTCGCCGCCGCCGTCCTGAGCGATGAAGCCGAAGCCCTTTTCAGCGTTGAACCACTTGACAGTTCCCTGAGCCATGATCTTGTCCTTTGTTGACGTGTCGAGAGCGTTGTGCCCCCGAGGCGCTGAAGACATCCACCTGTGCTGATGTCCAGCGAACCGAAAACCAGGAGTACTAGATACAGGCCGCGACATGGTGTGCGGCCAAGACGGCTCTGGGAGCCATCCCTTCAACACGACCAAGGATAGGGCATCGGTCGCGCGTTGCCGACTTCGGCGCATCCGAGCGAGTCCGAAGGGGTGGGTGGCGCCCCGTGACTCACGGTTCGACCGGCACGAGCCGGGGGTCCTCCTGCGCGTCGGCGCAGGGGGCGGCATGGGGCCTCGCCCCGCCTCGTTCGGCACCGACGCCCGCGGCGACCACCAGGGCGATCCCCACCACGGCCGGGGCGTGGGGCACCTGCTGCAGCACCACCAGGCCGATGACCAGCGCGAATGCCGGCTCCAGCGCCATCAGGGTCCCGAACGCCCCGGCGGTGAGGCGTCGCAGCGCCAGCAGCTCGAGGGTGAACGGCACGACGGGGAGGAGGATCGCGAGACCGATCCCGATGAGCAGCAGCTGCGGAGTCAGCTGTCCGACCAACCCGGGACCGGCGACGGCGGTGGCCACCAGGGCGGCGACGGGCATCGAGACCGCGAGCCCCGCGATGCCGTTGACGGTGTCACCGACGCGTTGGGTGAGCAGGATGTACGCCGCCCAGCAGGCGGCCGCACCGAGGGCGAACGCGACCCCCGCCGGATCGGCCGTGCCGGCCCACGGCTCGGTCAGGCACAGGACGCCCGCCGCAGCGACGAGTGACCAGGCACGGGCGAGGCCCTGACTGCGGGCGACGCCCACTCCGAGCGGGCCCAGGAACTCGAGGGCGCTCGCGGTGCCGAGGGGGAGCCGAGCGACGGCGGCCATGAAGAGCATGGTCACCCCGGCGGTCACCACGCCCAGCGCGACGCTCGCCCAGAACGCCTCACGGGTGAAGAGGTGCCGACGGGGGCGCACGACGACGAGGAGCAGCACCCCGGCCCAGGACAGCCGCAGCCAGGCGGTGCCGGTCGCGCCCAGGTCGTCGATGAGCCCGACCGAGGCGGCCAGCCCCAGCTGCACGCAGAGCATCGAGGCGACCGCGAGCGAGGCGCCCGAGCGGCTGGGGGAGGAGGTCATGCCTCAGTGCACACCCCCCTGACTGTGCGTGTCCACGTGAAATAGAAGGACATATTGTTCACAGAACCAGCACAATAGAGCGATGGACGTCCGTCGGCTCCGCCTGCTGCTCGAGCTCTCCCGCCTCGGCTCGATGAGCGAGGTGGCCGCCGTCCTGGGCACGTCCACGTCGAGCGTCTCCCAGGGCATCGCCGCGCTGGCTCGCGAGGCGGGCGCGCCACTGGTCGAGCCCGAGGGGCGGCGCGTGCGGCTCACGCCCGCCGGCCGCCGGCTGGCCGAGCACGCCGTGACCATCCTGGCGGCCGTCGACGCCGCGCGGCTCGACCTCGACCCGTCCGTCGAGCCGG
>NZ_JBFUMD010000134.1:0-8196 GCF_054049555.1 Nocardioides sp. P5_C9_2 | reverse complement strand
CCTCGGCACCGTGCTGCTCCTCAGCGTGGCGGTCTCGGGGGTGGCGACCAAGCTGGCCACACCGATCCTGGAGCTGCTCGGGCTCGGCGCCCGTGTCGAGCCCGTCGTCTGGGCGATCGGCCTGGCCCTGGGTCTGGTCGCCAGCATCGTCTTGTTCTTCGCCTTCTTCCGGGTCCTCGCCGCCCCGCACGTGCCGTCGAGGTMGCTGTGGTCCGGCGCCCTGGTCGGTGCGCTGGTCTTCGAGGCCCTCAAGCAGCTCTCGACGTTCCTGCTGGCCGGCACCAAGGAGCAGCCGGCCGCCCAGGCCTTCGGCATCGCGCTCATCCTGGTGGTCTGGATGAACTACTTCTCCCGCGTCGTGGTGCTCTCCGCGGCCTGGGCCCACACGACCCGCGCGGCGCGGGCGCAGCGCGAGCGTGAGGCATGGCGCGAGGGCGACGTGGAGGGGCCGCAGATCGACCTGCAACAGGTCGTCGAGCACAGCCCCACCCTCGGTGGTGTCGACCCGTCCGCGCATCCGACCCGGCCCGTCGGGGCCTTCGCGGCCGGCGCCGCGACCATGCTGGCGCTCGTCGCCGTGATGAGGAGGAAGCAATGAGCATGACCCTGACCCGCAGGCACGGGCTGTTCCTGGTCGGTGTGGCCGCCTGGAACGCCCTCACGTGGGGGATGTTCACCAAGAACCTGTACGCCGCCCACGCGGCCGGCGAGGACCGTCCCGCCGGCTACTGGATCGCCCACACGGGGCTGATCGTGGCGAACCTCGTCCTCGGCGGGGTCTTCGCCGTCTGGGGCGCGAAGGTGCTGCGCTCCCGCTCCTGACCCGGCTCCGCCAGCCCGCCCCGACCTCCGGGCGACTCGCCCGACCCCGCCCGAGCGGTGAGCCAGCCACATTCCTCGACGAGCGAGGGTGGGCGGCGCACCCCCGACCCGCGTGTCGGCGTACGACGCGCCCGCGAGCGGTGTGGTGCTTCGCCGACGACCTCCGTGCGGCCCGCCTGGCCCTGCCGGCGGGTGCCCGGACGACCGGCATCACCCGGATCCAGGAGCTGGGCCTGGACMACGGGCCGCGCACGCCCCTGCACTTCGTCGTCGAGGGCGACCATCACCTCGCCCTGCCCGGAGTCTTCCTGCACCGCACGATGATGATGCCCCCGGTGGACGGTGAGGGCGTCAGCACGGAGGCGGCGTTCGTGGCGTACTGCGCCGAGACCCGCCCCATCGACGCCATCAAGGTCGGGAGCGTGCTCCTGCACCTCGCCCTGATGGACATGTCTCTGCTGGAGGCACTCGTGCTCGACCAGCCGTGGCGGCGCGGGTGCGCGGAGGCACGCTGGGTCAGCGAGCACCTCGACCGACGTTGCCGCTCCCTGCCCGAGGCGGAGGTCCTGGCCCTGGTTCGCTTTGCCGGCCTGCCCGAGCCCGACGTCAACGAGTCCCTCGAGCTCACCGAGGCCCTCGTCGTCACCCCGGACCTCTGGTTCCCGGCGTGGCGACGCGTGGTCGAGTACGAGGGGAGTCAGCACCAGGAGGATCGCGCCCAGTACACCAGCGACATCGATCGCTACGCGGCCTACCGGCGATCCGGGGTGGGCTACGAGTTGATCACCAAGGAGCTGATGCGCACCCCTCGGGTCTCGGTCCGGCGCATCCACCGTCTGTTGGTCGAGGGCGGGTACGACGGGCCGGCTCCGGTGTTCGGGGAGCTGTGGGCGACCCTCTTCCGACAGCTCCCGGACGTCGTACGACCTTGTCCGGCGCGGCCGCGCAGGCGGTGAGTCAGCCACGTTCCGACGCGGCCGGAACGTGGCTGGCTCACCGCCCGCCCGCGTGTCGGCGGAGCACGCCGGCCCGGAGACACCACTGGCCCGGCCGGACGGGTGTCCGGACGGGCCAGGGGGAGTGGAGCGGAAGGATCAGTGGCCGTGCTTGAGCGCGGTGCGCAGGTCCTTGTTGAGCTGGCTGATCACGTCGAGCGGGATCTCCTTGGGGCAGGCGGCCGTGCACTCACCGATGTTGGTGCAGCCACCGAAGCCCTCGTGGTCGTGCTGGCCGACCATGTTGACCACGCGCGCGTCGCGCTCGGGCTGGCCCTGCGGCAGCTCGCCGAGGTGGGTGATCTTGGCGCCCATGAACAGCGAGGCCGACCCGTTGGGACAGGCGGCGACGCAGGCGCCGCAGCCGATGCAGGTCGCCATGTTGAACGACCGCATCGCCTTGTCGCGGGGGACCGGCACCGAGTTGGCCTCGGGGGCCGAGCCGGTGTTCGCCGAGACGAAGCCGCCCTGCTGGATGATCCGGTCGAACGCGCCGCGGTCGACGACGAGGTCCTTGACGACCGGGAACGCGTCGGCGCGCCACGGCTCGATGGTGATCTCGTCGCCGTCGGAGAAGGTGCGCATGTGCAGCTGGCAGGTCGTGGTGACCTCCGGGCCGTGGGCCTGGCCGTTGATCATCAGTCCGCAGGTGCCGCAGATGCCCTCGCGGCAGTCGGAGTCGAAGGCGATCGGGTCCTCGCCAGCGGCGTTGAGCTGCTCGTTGAGGACGTCGAGCATCTCCAGGAAGGACATGTCCTCCGAGACGCCGTCGAGCTCGTAGGCGCGCATCTCGCCCTTCGCGGTGGCGTCGGCCTGACGCCAGATCTTGAGGGAGAGCTTCACTTGTAGGACCTCTGCTTCATCTCGATCGCGGTGTAGAGGAGGTCCTCCTTGTGCAGGACCGGGCTGCCCATCGAGCTCTGCGGCTCGTTGGGGTCGTTCTCCGTGGCGGTGGCGAACTCCCACGCGGCGACGTAGGCGAACTCCTCGTCGATCCGCAGCGCCTCGCCGTCCTCGGTCTGCGACTCGCCGCGGAAGTGTCCGCCGCAGGACTCGCGCCGGTTGAGGGCGTCGATGCACATCAGCTCGCCGAGCTCGAGGAAGTCGGCGACGCGGCCGGCCTTCTCCAGGCTCTGGTTGAGCGAGTCGGCCGTGCCGAGCACCTTGAGGTTGGACCAGAACTCACGCTTCAGCTCGCGGATGCCGTCGATGGCCTTGCGCAGGCCCTCGGCGTTGCGGTCCATGCCGCAGTACTCCCACATGAGGTGGCCGAGCTCCTTGTGGAAGCTGTCGGCCGAGCGCTCGCCGTTGATCGACATGAACCGCTCGATCCGGGCCTGGACCGCCTCGCGGGCGGCGACGACCTCGGGGTGGTCCGCACCGACCGGCTCGAAGGGGCCGTCGGCGAGGTACTCGCGGATCGTGTTGGGGAGCACGAAGTAGCCGTCGGCCAGGCCCTGCATCAGCGCGGAGGCGCCGAGGCGGTTGGCGCCGTGGTCGGAGAAGTTGGCCTCACCGGTCACGAAGAGCCCGGGGATGTTGGACTGCAGGTCGTAGTCGACCCACAGGCCGCCCATGACGTAGTGCACGGCGGGGTAGATCCGCATCGGGACCTCGTACGGGTTCTCGCCCGTGATCCGCTCGTACATGTCGAGGAGGTTGTCGTACTTCTCCTCGATGCCGGCCTTGCCCAGCCGGGCGATGGCGTCGGCGAAGTCGAGGTAGACGCCGCGACGGAAGTCGCCGACCTTGGGGCCGACCCCGCGACCCTCGTCGCACATGTTCTTGGCCTGGCGGGAGGCGATGTCGCGGGGGACCAGGTTGCCGAAGGACGGGTAGATCCGCTCCAGGTAGTAGTCGCGGTCCTCCTCGGGGATGTCCCGCGGGTCCTTGTCGCAGTCCTCCTTGTTCTTCGGCACCCAGATCCGGCCGTCGTTGCGCAGCGACTCGCTCATCAGGGTCAGCTTGGACTGGTGCTCGCCGGAGACCGGGATGCAGGTCGGGTGGATCTGCGTGTAGCAGGGGTTGGCCATGTAGGCGCCCTTGCGGTGCGCACGCCACGCGGCGGTGACGTTGCAGCCCATCGCGTTGGTGGAGAGGTAGAAGACGTTGCCGTAGCCGCCGGAGGCGAGCACCACGACGTCGGCCGTGTGCGTCTCGACCGCACCGGTGACCATGTCGCGGGCGATGATGCCGCGCGCCTTGCCGTCGACCATGACCAGGTCGAGCATCTCGTGACGCGTGTACGTCGTGACGGTGCCGGCCGCTACCTGGCGCTCGAGCGCCTGGTAGGCACCGATCAGCAGCTGCTGGCCGGTCTGGCCGCGGGCGTAGAAGGTGCGGGACACCTGCACGCCACCGAAGGAGCGGTTGTCGAGCAGCCCGCCGTACTCACGCGCGAACGGGACGCCCTGGGCGACGCACTGGTCGATGATGTCGGCGCTGACCTCGGCCAGGCGGTAGACGTTCGACTCGCGCGAGCGGTAGTCGCCGCCCTTGACGGTGTCGTAGAAGAGGCGGTGGACGGAGTCGCCGTCCTCCTTGTAGTTCTTGGCCGCGTTGATGCCGCCCTGGGCGGCGATCGAGTGCGCCCGGCGCGGGGAGTCCTGGTAGCAGAAGGACTTCACGTTGTAGCCGGCCTCGCCGAGCGTGGCCGCGGCGGAGCCGCCGGCCAGGCCGGTGCCGACGATGATCACGTCGAGCTTGCGACGGTTGGCCGGGTTGACGAGCCGGTTCTCGAACTTGCGGTTGGTCCACCGCGTGGCGATGGGGCCGGTGGGGGCCTTCGCGTCGACCAGCGGCTCGCCGGGCGTGTAGTAGCCGGCGGCGTCGTCGGAGGTCTGCACGGAGGGCTGGTTGGTGAACACGGTCCCGGAGGGATCAGTCATGGCCATGTGTCGGCTCCCTTACTTGGAGATGACGCCGAAGAGGACGAACAGGGGGACCAGCGAGAAGCCGCCGGCGATGACGACGGCGAGCACCCAGCCGGCGGTCTTCGCGCGCTTCCGCGCTGCGGCGGTGGAGGTGAGGCCCAGTGTCTGCAGCGCGCTCCACGTGCCGTGGTGCAGGTGCAGGCCGAGGGCGAGCATCGCCACCAGGTAGATGAGCGTCATCCACCACAGGTCGAAGGTGTCGACCACCAGGTTGTACGGGTCGTTGGTCGCCCCACCGGACGGGTTGATCTTGCCGATGGTGAAGTTCAGGAGGTGCCACACGAGGAAGACGAGGATCGTCACGCCGCCCCAGCGCATCGTGCGCGAGGACAGCGAGGACGCCCGGTTCTTCTTCACGGCGTACTTCTGCGTGCGGGCCGTCGAGGCCCGCCGCGCGAGCGCGTACGCCGCGCCGACGTGCACGACCAGCGCCACGATGAGGCCGACGCGGATCACCCACAGCAGCCCCTCGTACGGGAGCATCGGCTCCCCGAAGGTGCGCAGGTGGTGGGCGTACTCGTTGAAGGCGTCATGGCCGGCGAAGGCCTTGAGGTTGCCGTACATGTGCACGAGCACGAAGCCGATGAAGACGATGCCACTGGCGGCCATCAAGATCTTGAGCGTGATGGTCGAACGGGCCGCCCGAGAACCCCTCACCAGGGTCGGGGCTGAAGTTTGCGTAGCCACGGAGGTCACGGTACCGCCAGCGACCGCGCAGGTGGGGGTGGGGGAGTGTGACATGCGTCCGGTCGGGGACGCCCGATCCGGGCGCATCGAGGGTCAGTCGACGGGCGTACCTCGTCGCCCGGCCAGCTCCACCGGGGCGAGCAGCGGGGCGTAGTGGTCGGCCACCAGCTCCTCGCACGCGTCCGGCCACGTCCGCGTGCAGAGCTCACGCCCCCGCGCCCCCAGGAGAGCACGGTGCCGGTCGCCGGCGACCGACTCCACGGCCCGCCGCAGGCCCGAACCGGTGGTCGGGTCGTACAGCAGCCCGGTCTCGAGGTCGCGCACCACGCGAGGAGCGCCGCCGGCTCGAGGGGCGACGACGGGCAGCCCGCTGGCCGCAGCCTCCCGCAGCGCGTGGCAGCACGTCTCCTGCTCCCCGGGGTGCACCAGCACGTCGAGCGAGGCCAGGGCGGTGGCGAGGTCGCCGTTGCGCAGCCCCCCGGTGAACCTGGCCTGCGGCAGCCGGCGGCGCAGCCAGGCCTCCTGGGGCCCGGAGCCGATGACCACGAGCCGCACGCCGGGCAGGTCCGCGACGTCGACGAGGCGGCGTACGCCGTGGCGCACGTGCAGGCTGCCGGCATAGCCGACGACCACGCGCCGTCCCTCACGGGACCTGGCCCGCGACCACCGGTCGTGCAGCCACCGGTCCCGCAGGGCGGGTGTGAAGGCACGGGTGTCGACCCCGGGCTCCCAGACGGCGGGGTCGAGCCCGAGCCGGTGCAGCCGGTCGACCAGAAAGTCGGAGGTCACGACCAGCGCGTCGGCCCGCGCTGCGACCTTGGCCAGCCAGACCTCGCGGGTGAGCTCGGTCAACGGTGCGTGCTGGACCACCAGCGTCGGCACCCCGAGGCGTCGAGCGTGCGCGATCGCCTTGCGGCCCACGGAGCCGGGGGAGACCGCGTGGACGAGGTCCGGCTCGAACCGCGCCAGTGCCTCGCGCACCTGCCGCCCGGGCGTCTCGAGCGTCCGGATGCGGGCCACCTGGCTGCGCCGGTACGTCGCCAGCCCGGGCCCGGGGGCGACGATGAGCACCTCGTGGCCGGCGTCGATGAGGTGGTCGGCCACCTGCTTGAGCGTGGTGGTGGTGCCGTCCACGGCGGGGTAGAACGTCTCGGTCACCAGCGCGATCCGACGGGTCTCCATGGAGGGACACTGGCGGTCCGCGACCGACGGGGGCGGTCGCCAGGGCGAACCGCAGGTCAACGCCGGGTGAAGGCCGGGACCGCCCGGGTGAGAGGTACGCCATAGGACCGGCCCCTGACCCGACCCCCCGGACGGGCCTATTGTGCGCCCATGACCGACGTAGCAGGCGGCCTCGAAGAGCCGGCGGAGCTGGAGCCCGAGCAGGGATCGCTCCGGCTGGCCTCCCCCGACGACCAGGGCGACGCCGCCGCCTGGGAGGCCGCGGCCGCCGCGGTGCTGCGCAAGGCGCGGCGCCTGGGGGAGGACGACCCGGACTCCGCCGCGTGGGAGGCGCTGACCCGCACCACGCTGGACGGGATCCCGGTCGCCCCGATCGGGACCCGCGAGAGCGTCGCCGACCTGGCGACGAGCGGGCGGCCCACCCGAGCCGGCGACTGGGACATCCGGACCTGGGTCTTCGGCCCGGACGCCGCCTCCGCCCACGAGGCGGTCCTGGTCGACCTCGAGAACGGTGCGACCTCGCTGTGGGTCGAGCTCGGCCGCGGCCTGGCGGCCACCGATCTCGCCACCGTGCTGCGGGGGGTCTTCGCCGACCTCGCCCCGGTGACGCTCGAGGCGCCCGGCGAGCCGGTGCTGGCCGCCGAGGCGCTGCTCGCGGTCCTCGAGGAGCAGGGCGTCGACGGTCATCCCGGCACCAACCTGGGTGCCGACCCGGTCGGCGCCCGCGTGCGCCACGAGGTCGACGTGGACCTCGACRCGATGGTGACCGTCGCCCGCCTGGCGCACCGGCACGGCGTCCTCGGCGTCACCGTCGATGCGACCGCCCTGCACGACCGCGGGGCCACCGACGCCCAGGAGCTCGGCTACGCGATCGCCACCGGGGCGGCGTACCTGCGCGTGCTCACCGGTGCCGGTCTGTCGCTGGCGGAGTCCCTCGGGCTCATCGAGTTCCGCCTCGCGGCCACCGACGAGCAGTTCCCGACGATCGCCAAGCTGCGCGCCGCACGTCGCCTGTGGGCGCGGGTCGTCGAGCTCTCCGGCGGCGGCGCCGACGTGTCCGCGATGCGCCAGCACGTCGTCACCAGCCGGCCGATGCTCAGCTCGTACGACCCGTGGGTCAACATGCTGCGCGGCACCGTCGCGGCGTTCGCGGCAGGGGTGGGAGGGGCGGAGGCCGTGACCGTCGTGCCCTTCGACGTCACCCTCGGGGTGCCGGACGCCCTGGGTCGCCGGGTCGCCCGCAACACCTCGTCGCTGCTCATCTCCGAGTCCCACGTCGCCCGGGTGGCCGACCCCGCCGGCGGCTCGTACGCCGTCGAGCGGCTGACCGACGACCTCGCCCGCGTGGCGTGGGAGGAGCTCGGCCGGATCGAGACGGCCGGCGGCATCGTCGCCGCGCTGGACGACGGCTCCCTGCTCGCCCGCGTGGAGGAGGCCGCGGCGGTCCGGGCCGGTGAGGTCGCCACCCGCCGGCGGCCGCTGACCGGCCTGAGCGAGTTCCCGAACCTGGCCGAGGTGCTGCCCGAGCGCGCCGGCGACCCCGACCCGGTGCGGCGCCACGGCGCGGCCTTCGAGGC
>NZ_JBFUMD010000133.1:0-8217 GCF_054049555.1 Nocardioides sp. P5_C9_2 | reverse complement strand
CCGGTGTGGTCGGACGCCCTCGCCGTGGTGCGGGTCGATCAGTGGAAGCGGGAGCCGTTCACCTTCTCGGAGATGCCCGAGATGTCGAGCAGCATCGTGAGGCCGCCGTTCCAGAACGAGAACCCGGCGCCGGTGATCATCGCCAGGTCGAGGTCCTCGGGAGCCGCGACGACGCCCTCGTCGAGCATCAGCCGCGCCTCCTGGGCCAGGCCCGAGAGGACCCGCTCCCGGACCTCGGGAGCGGAGAGCTCCACCGGCGACTCCGGCTTCTCGAGGAGCTCGAGGACCTCCGGGTCGATGGAGAGGTCGGGGGCGTAGTAGGACGTCTTCCGCGCCGCCACCACGCGCTCCAGCGCGGGGGAGACGTAGAAGCGGTCCGGGAAGGCGCGGTGCAGCGTCTCGTTGTTGTGCAGCGCGATCGCCGGACCGACCAGCGACAGGAGCATGAAGGGCGGCATCGGGGCGACGCCCGCGAAGGCGCCGTCCGCGACGGTCACCGGGGTGCCCTCGTCGACGATCCGGCCGACCTCGCCCATGAAGCGGCCCAGGAGGCGGTTGACGATGAACGACGGGCTGTCCTTGACCAGGATGGTCGTCTTCTTCAACGCCTTGCCGGTGGCGAAGGCGGTGGCCAGGGTGGCGTCGTCGGTCCGCTCGCCCCGGACGATCTCGAGCAGCGGCATCACCGCGACCGGGTTGAAGAAGTGGAAGCCCACGACCCGCTCGGGGTGCTCGAGGTCGGCGGCCATCTCGGTGATCGACAGCGACGAGGTGTTGGTCGCGAGCACGCACTCGGGCGACACGACCTTCTCGACGTCGGCGAAGACGGTCTTCTTGACCGACATCTCCTCGAAGACGGCCTCGATGACGAAGTCGGCGTCGCCGAACGCGACCTGCTTGTCGGTGGCCCCGGTGACCAGGGCCTTGTGCCGGTTGGCCTTGTCCTGGTTGTAGCCGCGGCCCTTGGCGAGCAGCTTGTCGATCTCGGCGTGCACGTAGGCGACGCCCTTGTCGGCACGCTCCTGGTCGAGGTCGGTGAGGACCACCGGCACCTCGAGGCGGCGTACGAACAGCAGCGCCAGCTGGCTGGCCATCAGGCCGGCGCCCACGATGCCGACCTTGGTCACCGGACGGGCCAGCGACCGGTCGGGGGCTCCGGCGGGCCGCTTGGCCCGCTTCTGCACCAGGTCGAACGCGTAGAGGCTGGCGATCAGCTCCGGCGTGCGCGACATGGCCTCGAGGGCGTCGTCCTCGGCGGCGAAGCCCGCGTCGCGGTCGGCGTCGCGGGCGCCGGCGATCAGCTCGACGGCCTTCCTCGCCGCGGGGGAGGCGCCGCCGGTCTTGGAGGCCACGATGCCCTCGGCGCGCGCGATGGCGGCGTCCCAGGCGTCGCGGTCGACCTCGGGGCGCTCCACGCTCACCGAGCCGGCCAGGACGCGCGCCGCCCACAGCAGGGACTGCTCGAGGAAGTCGGCGCCGCCGAAGACCGCGTCCGCGAGACCGAGGTCGTACGCCGCCGTGCCGCCCAGCGTCCTGCCGTTGTTGAGCGGGTTCTCCAGGATCACGGTGACCGCCTTGTCGGGGCCGATCAGCCGCGGCACCAGGTAGGCGCCGCCCCAGCCCGGGACGAGCCCGAGCATGACCTCGGGCAGGCCCAGGGCCGGCGCGGAGTCCATGACCGTGCGATAGGTGCAGTGCAGCGCGACCTCCAGGCCACCGCCGAGCGCGAGCCCGTTGATGAACCCGAAGGACGGCTTGCCGCCCTCACCGAGCTTGCGGAAGACCGCGTGGCCGAGCTCGGCCACGGTGCGCACGGCGTCCGGGCCGCCGCCCTGGATCGACGTGAGGTCGGCACCCGCGGCCAGGATGAACGGCTTGCCGGTCACGCCGATCGCGGTGATCGTGTCGTCCACGAGCGCCTGGTCGATGGCCGTGTTGAGGGCCAGCAGCGAGCGGGGGCCGAAGGTGTTCGGCTTGGTGTGGTCCTCGCCGTTGTCGAGGGTGATGAGGCCGATCGTGGCGGTCACGCCGTCGACGGTCGGCAGGGCGATCTTGCGCAGGTGCGCCGCGGTGACGCGCTCGGCGTCGGAGGAGATCTTCTCGGCGCGGGCGAGGAGGCTGGTCATGTCGGGCGTGCTCACTTGTCGTCTCCCTCGGTGGTGCCGTCCCAGTGCGGGTTCTCCCAGATCACGGTGCCGCCCATGCCGATGCCGATGCACATCGTGGTGAGGCCGTAGCGGACCTCGAGGCGCTCCTCGAACTGGCGGGCGAGCTGGGTCATCAGGCGCACGCCCGAGGAGGCCAGCGGGTGGCCCATGGCGATGGCGCCGCCGTAGGGGTTGACCCGGACGTCGTCGTCGGCGATGCCGAAGTGCTCGAGGAAGGCGAGCACCTGCACGGCGAACGCCTCGTTGACCTCGAAGGCCTGGATGTCGTCGATGGTGAGACCGGCCTGGGACAGCGCCTTCTCGGTCGCCGGGATGGGACCGGCGCCCATGACCTCGGGCTCGACGCCGACGAACGAGAAGGACACCAGGCGCATGCGGACCGGGAGGCCGAGCTCGCGCGCGGTCCCCTCGTCGGCCAGCAGGGCGGCGGTGGCGCCGTCGTTGATGCCCGCGGCATTGCCGGCCGTCACCTTGCCGTGGGCGCGGAACGGGGTCTTGAGGCCCGCCAGCGTCTCCATGGTCGTCTCGGGCCGCATCGGCTCGTCGGTGGTGGCCAGGCCCCAGCCCGCTTCGGCGGACCGGGTCGCGACCGGGACGAGGTCACGCTGCAGCGTGCCCGCGTCGTACGCCGCCTTGGTCTTGCGCTGGGAGCGCACGGCGTAGGTGTCGACACGCTCCTTGGTGATCGAGGGGTAGCGGTCGTGGAGGTTCTCCGCGGTCTTGCCCATCACGAGCGCGTCGGGGTTGACGATCCGCTCGGAGAGGATGCGCGGGTTGGGGTCCACGCCCTCGCCCATGGGGTGGCGGCCCATGTGCTCGACGCCGCCGGCGATGGCGACGTCGTAGGCGCCGAAGGCGATGCCGGAGGCGGTGGTGGTGACGGCGGTCATGGCGCCCGCGCACATCCGGTCGATGGCGAAGCCGGGCACGCTCTGGGGCAGGCCGGCCAGCAGGGCGGCGGTGCGACCGATGGTCAGGCCCTGGTCGCCGATCTGGGTGGTGGCGGCGACCGCGACCTCGTCGACCCGCTCGGGCGGGAGCGACGGGTTGCGGCGCATGAGCTCGCGGATGCACTTGATGACGAGGTCGTCGGCGCGCGTCTCGGCGTACTGGCCCTTGGCCTTGCCGAACGGGGTGCGCACGCCGTCGACGAAGACGACCTCTCGCAGCTGACGGGGCACGTGTTCTCCTGGACTGGTCGATGGGGAGAGGGAGTGTGGAGGACGCCACGTTACCCTTCGGTAACAAGATCGTGGTGGCAACCCGGGTGTGTGCCCGCTCACGCGGCACCGCTCACTAGGCTGGGGGCATGTCAGAACCCTCGCGGCTGGTCCACATCGTCGACGACGTCGAGGGGATCGCCGACCCCGGCGGGCTCACGATGGTGGTCGTGCTGACCGGGTTCCTCGACGCGGGACAGTCCGCGGAGGTCGCGGCCCGCCACCTGCAGGCGTTGTCGGAGGGACGGGTGGTGGCGACCTTCGACGTCGACGCGCTCCACGACTACCGGGCCCGGCGTCCCCCGGTGTCGTTCGTGCGCGACCACTACGAGGGCTACGAGGCGCCCCGGCTGGTCGTCCGGGCCCTGCGCGACACCGGCGGCACGCCGTACCTGCTGCTCACCGGCCCCGAGCCCGACACCCGCTGGGAGGGCTTCGCGCGCGCCGTGCGCGAGGTGGTGGAGCGCTTCGACGTACGCCGCGTCGTCAGCCTCGGCGCCGTGCCGATGGCCGTGCCGCACACCCGACCCATCGCGATCACCCCGCACGCCAACCGCGCCGAGCTGCTCACCTCGCAGAGCCCGTGGCGTGGCGAGCTCCGGGTGCCGTCGAGCGCGCAGTCGCTGCTCGAGATCCGGCTGGGGGAGTGGGGCCACGACGCGCTCGGCTACGTGGTGCACATCCCGCACTACCTCGCGCAGATGGAGTACCCCCAGGCCGCGACCGTGCTGCTCGAGCAGCTCGAGCTCGGCGGCCACCTGGTGCTCGACCTCACCGAGCTGCGCGAGGCGGGGGAGATCACCGAGACCGAGATCGAGCGCTACCTGTCGACCCACGTCGAGGTCAGCGAGGTGGTCCAGGGCCTCGAACGCCAGTACGACGCCTTCCGCGACGCCGAGGAGTCGGGCAGCTCGCTGCTGGCCAGCGACCAGCCGCTGCCGACCGGCGAGGAGATCGGCCAGCAGTTCGAGCAGTTCCTCGCGGGCCTCGACGACGAGAAGGGCCAGGACTGATGGCCGGCTCGGCGGAGGAGCTCGTCTCCCTGCTGGTCCTCGAGCAGCTCGACGTGGACCTGTTCCGGGGGCTCCAGCCCGACACCAACCGTCAGCGGGTCTTCGGGGGCCAGGTCGCTGCCCAGTCGGTCGTCGCGGCGAACCGCAGCGTCGACGACGTGTTCGTCATGCACTCCCTGCACTCCTACTTCCTGCGGCCCGGGGACCCCGCCGTGCCGATCGTGTACGACGTCGAGCGGATCCGCGACGGACGCTCCTTCGCCACCCGTCGGGTGATGGCCCGCCAGCACGGCCGACCCATCTACTACCTGACGGCCAACTTCCAGAAGCCCGAGGAGGGCTTCGAGCACCAGGACGTCATGCCCGACGTCGTCGGTCCCGACCGGGGCGTCCGGATGGCTGACCTGGCCCGGGAACGGGGCCCGGAGGCCGGTCGGGAGTGGGAGCGGGAGTGGTCCGCCCTCGACGTCCGCTACGTCGGCACCTCGACCATGGGCCTGCCCGAGGACCCCGAGCACCCGGCCCGCGCCCGGCTCTGGCTGCGCATCGCCGGCGACCTCGGCGACGACCCGCTGACGCACCGGGCGGCATTCACCTACGCCAGCGACCTGACCCTGCTCGGCGCGGCGCTCGTGCCCCACGGCGTGCACTTCGGCACCCCCGGCATGCAGATGGCCTCGCTGGACCACACCGTGTGGTTCCACCGTCCGTTCCGGGCGGACCGCTGGTGGCTGTACGACCAGGTGTCCCCGACCGCGGTCGGCGGGCGTGGGCTCGCCACGGCCCGGGTCTTCACCGAGGACGGGACCCTGGTGGCCACGGTCGCCCAGGAGGGCCTGATCCGCCTGCGCCCGACCTGAGCAACGCCGCGTGCGCTGGCGTATAGCACTACAGCGGTGTAATTCCCGACATTTCGTGACAGACACGCCGGGAAATGGTTACGGTTGAGCGCTCGTGTGGCGGTTGTGACCTCTGAGGAGGAAGTGACCCGTCGGCTGCCGCGGGCGTCCGCCCTCCTGTGACCGAGAGTGATCCCGCGTGCGCCCCCTGACCCGCCCCACCCTGACGGCCGCCCTGGTGGTCGCCCTCGTCGCCACCGCGACGCCGGCCTTCGCCGCCCCGCTGACGGCGTACCAGATGCCCTTCCCGTGCGGACAGACGTGGACCGGCTCGACGCGCGCCTCGCACAGCCCCAGCAGCAGGTCGATCGACTGGAACCGCGCCGACGACGCGGGCTCGGCCGTGGTCGCTGCCGCCCCCGGCGTGGTGACGACCGCCGACGCCACCGGCCGCTCCGGCTACGGCCACCACGTGGTGATCGACCACCTGAACGGTGAGTCCACCGTCTACGCCCACCTCGAGGCCGTGGTGGTGACCGTCGGCCAGCGT
Organism: Nocardioides sp. P5_C9_2; assembly: GCF_054049555.1. NCBI lineage: Bacteria > Bacillati > Actinomycetota > Actinomycetes > Propionibacteriales > Nocardioidaceae > Nocardioides > Nocardioides sp. P5_C9_2. Next base: position 2,427 of record NZ_JBFUMD010000133.1, on the reverse strand, counting down.
GTCGACCAGGGTGCCCAGCTCGGCACCGTCGGGGCGACCGGCAACGCCCACGGCACCCACCTGCACTTCGAGGAGCGGTCGGGGCGCTCGGTCATCCCCGCGTGGTTCGCCAGGGCCCCGTACCGGTACGGCCCCGCGACCTCCGCCAACTGCGTGGACGTGCCGATCGCGGGCAACTTCGTCGGCGACGGTGCCGCCGAGGTCGGCGTCTACCGGCGGGCCAGGAGGTCGACCTTCCTGGTCAACGACCCCGCCGGCACGGCTCGGGTCGTCCCCTTCGGCCGCTCCGTCGACGAGCCGGTGGTCGGCGACTGGGACGGTGACGGGACCAGCAACGTCGGCATCCGCGTCGCCAGGGCGTCCACGTTCAAGCTGCAGACTCCCGCCGGCGTCCGCAAGGTCGTCTTCGGCCTTCCCTCGGACCGGCCCGTGGCCGGTGACTGGAACGGGGACGGCATCTTCGAGGTGGGTGTCCACCGGTCGTCGAGCGCGGCCTTCTACCTGCGTCGCGCGGACGGGTCGTACGGCGAGGTGCCGCTCGGCGACAGCAACGACGTCCCCGTCACGGGCGACTGGAACGGCGACCGCGTCACCGACGTGGGGGTGTACGACCAGGCGACCGCGACCTTCGTGCTGCGGGTCGTCGACGTCGAAGGGCGGGTGTGGACCGCCGCGGTGCCGCTGGGCGCCCCGTGGGACCTCCCGGTCGCCGGCGACTGGGACGGCAACGGGATCACCGACCTGGGCGTCTGGACCCCGACGACGGCGACGTTCGTGCAGAGCCGGACCGCGCCGATGCTCACCGGGACCACCAGCCAGCGCATGGACGTCACCACCATCCGGTTCGGCCGCCCGCGCCGCTGACCCGCGTCAGGCGGGCGTGGCCCGACCGAGCAGGTGCGGCGAGGAGGTCCGCGGGTCGGTGAGCGCGAACGTGTGGACCCCTTGGGCGACGGTGTCGGCGAAGGCGACCGTCCCCGGCAGGAAGACCGGCTTCCTGAAGGCCACCGCCACCGTGACCGCCTCGGGGAGGCGGTTCTCGATGGCGGCGATCGAGCGCGCCTTCGTCCACATGCCGTGGGCGATCTGGCGCCGGAAGCCGAGCGCCCTCGCCGTCAGGGGGTAGAGGTGGATCGGGTTGTGGTCGCCGGAGACGGCGGCATAGCGCCGCCCGAGGTCCGCCGGCAGCTGCCACTCGACCCCGCCGGTGGGGGCACCCGTCACGACCAGCCCCCCGGTCGCGTCCGGGTCGCCCGGACCGCGGCGCAGGTACGTCGAGGTCGACTMCCAGACGGTCTCCCCGGCGGCGGTGACCGTGGTGACGAAGTCGAGCAGGCTGCCCTTCGGGTGCGGTCGAGGTGCGGCCACGGCGGTGACCAGGTCGAGCACCTCACCCACGCCGATCGCCCGGTGCGCGGTGATCGCGTTCTCCAGGTGCACGGTGCCGATCGCGGGGTACGGGAACGTCGCGTCGCCCATGATCGCCATGTGCAGCGGGAACGCCAGCAGGTGCGGGTAGGGCAGCGGCACGGTGTCCTTGCGCGGGAAGCCGCACACCGCGGCGTACGCGTCCACGTCCGGGCGGCGGACCTCGACGCCGTGGCGGGCGTAGGCGAGCCCGGTGAACTCCGACACGGGACCCTTGCGGACGCCCGGCAGCAGGTTGACGCCCGGAACGGCGGGCAGTGCTGCCCGCACGAGGGTGCGCAGGCCGCTCGGCTCCCCCGTCAGGAGGGTGGGTCCGGGGGTGGCCACGTCAGGCGCCCAGCATCATCTGGCCGCAGACACGGACCACGTTGCCGTTGACGGCCGTGGAGCGCGGGTCGGCGTACCAGGCGATCGTCTCGGCGACGTCGACCGGGAGGCCGCCCTGGCTCATCGCGTTGAGGCGCTGGCCCACCTCGCGGGTGGCGAAAGGGACGGCCGCGGTCATCGCGGTGATGATGAAGCCGGGGGCGACGGCGTTGATCGTGATGCCGTTCTCGAGCTCGTCGGCGAGGCTGTCGACGAGGCCGATCACGCCCGCCTTGGAGGCGGCGTAGTTGGTCTGGCCGACGTTGCCGGCGATGCCGGCGATGGAGGCCACGCCGACGATGCGGCCGTTGTCGTGCACGACGCCCTCCTCCAGCAGCACCCGGGTGATGCGCTCCGGCGCGGTGAGGTTGACCGCGATCACGCTCTCCCAGCGGTCGGTGCCCATGTTGGCGAGCCTCTTGTCGCGGGTGATCCCGGCGTTGTGCACGACCACGTCGACGCCGCCGTGCTCGGTGCGCAGGTGGTGCGCGATCCGCTGGGGTGCGTCCTTGGCGGTGATGTCGAGGACCAGGTGGTCGCCGTCCAGCTCGCGCATCAGCGACTGGAGCTCGCTGGCCGCCTGGGGGACGTCGACGCCCACCACTGTGGCCCCGTCGCGGTGCAGGACCCGGG
>NZ_JBFUMD010000132.1:0-8225 GCF_054049555.1 Nocardioides sp. P5_C9_2 | reverse complement strand
GACGTCCGCAGGTGCTCGGCGAGGTTGTCCAGGGTCGACGCGAACGCGGTCAGGTGGTCCCGCCGGTCGATCCCGGGCGGTACGTCGCGCGCCGAGATCGTCACCAKGGACCCGTCGGGGTGCGGAGCGACGGTCCAGGTCATCGACATCGTGCCGGCCAGGTCCGGGTCGTCGGACACGAACTCGGCCGCCTCGACGACCCGCCGCGGGCCGACCACCTCGACGAAGCGGACCTCGACGACGTCGCGGTTGTCGCCCGACTTGCCCCGCTCGGCCGGGTCGTCGTACGTGAGGACCATCCGGTAGCCGCCGCCGGGCCGGGGGTCGAACCACTCGACCGTGGCCGACATGCCGCTCGGCGGCAACCAGGCGGCCCGGGCGTCGGCGTCGACGAGCGCTGCGAAGACGGTCCCGGGCGGCGCCGGAACGACCCGCTGCGCCTCGTCGATGCGCTCCACGGCCCCGATCCTAGGCGCGTCACCCGCGCGTTAGCCTCGGGCCATGGCCCGCCTGCTCGTCGTCCACCACTCCCCCACGCCGCTGGTGCGCGGCCTGGCCGACGCGGTGCTGGCCGGCGCCCGGGACGAGGAGATCACCGGTGTCGAGGTGGTCGAGCGGGAGGCCTTGACCGCGACCGCCGAGGACGTGCTGTCGGCCGACGGCTACCTGCTCGGCACGACGGCCAACTTCGGCTACATGTCGGGGGCGCTCAAGCACTTCTTCGACACGATCTTCCTCGAGGCCGGCGGCGCCCTGACCGACGACGGGTCGGCGTCCGGGGGGTCCGGCGGACGACGGCCGTTCGGGTTGTGGGTGCACGGTCGCTACGACACCACCGGGGCCGTGCGCTCCGTCGAGTCCATCGTCGGGGCGCTGCCCTGGCAGCGGTCCGCGCCGGTGCTCGAGGTGCTCGGCGAGGTGGGCGACGCGGAGCGCGCGGCGGCGTACGACCTCGGCGGTACGATCTCCGCGCTGCTGAGCGAGTGAACGGACGGGACACCATGGCGCACCCCGGGATCGGCGTCGCCGTCCTCCTCGCCGCCCTGGCGCTCGGGGGCTGCACGGACGACGCCGGCTCCCCGGAGCCCACCACCTCCTCCGCACCGCCCAGCTCGTCGGTGGCATCGTCGCCCTCGCCGACCGCGGTCGTGTCCCCCGAGCGGCCCACCCGGGACGGCTGCCACCTCCTGACGTACGAGGAGGCGATCGCCCCCGTGGTCAGCGGCACGGACGTGCCCTGCGGACAGCGCCACACGTCGCAGACCTACCGGGTCGCCCGGCTCGACCTGGTGAAGGACGGCCACCTCCGCGCCGTCGACTCACCCGACGTCCAGGCCGACGTCGCGCGCACGTGCACCTCGTCGCTCGGGGCACACGTCGGCGGGTCGGTCGAGGACCGTCGCCTGAGCATGGTGCAGGCCGTGTGGTTCACCCCCTCCGTGGAGGACGCGGCGGCCGGTGCGGACTGGTTCCGCTGCGACGTCGTGGCCCTGGCGTCCGCGGGCGAGCTGCTGCCCCTTCCGCGCCGCTCTCGCGGGCTGGTCGGCTCGTCGGACCGGTTCGCGGCGTGCAGCACCGCGGAGCCGGGATCCACGACCTTCGCGCGGGTCCCCTGCGGGGTCGGCGACCACGCGTGGCGGGCGATCTCGACCGTCGACCTGCCGGGGTCGGCGTACCCCACGGCCGCGCAGTCGGCCTCCCGGATGGAGTCGGCGTGCCGCTCGGCAGCACGGGCCCGGGCCGACGACCCCCTCGACTTCACCTGGTCGGAGGAGCGGCCGACGGAGGCGCAGTGGGAGTCCGGCCAGCGGTACGGCACCTGCTGGGTCCCGGACTGATCGTCGCGCACAGTGGGTGGCCGCCCGGCCCGCGCTCACGTCGGCTACGACCGCGGCAGGACGGTGCGGAGCCGGTCCTCGAGGCGCCGGTTCTCCGACCCGGCGTCGTCGAAGAAGCCCTTCTTGCCGGGCGGCGGCAGGAAGCCGACCACGTCCATGACGTCGAAGTAGGGCTGCGCGACCCGGCCCGTGCGCTCGGTGTAGTCGACGGCGAACGCGTCGGCCGCCGTGTCGCCGTGCACGATCGCGATGTTGGTGGCGCAGTGCGCGACGTCCAGCCAGGCCGGCCCGACGGAGGTCTCCACCCAGTCCACGACGCCGGAGACCCGGCCCTGGGACCACAGGACGTTGCGCGGCTGGAAGTCGCGGTGGATGAAGCACGGCAGGAAGGCCGGCGGATCCGAGCGGAGGAGGGCGAACGCGTCGAGCCACAGCCCAGGGTCCCTCGCCCAGGGCGGCACCACGTGCTTCGCCTCCCAGGCCCAGGACTGGTAGGCACGCACCTCGATGGTGGGTACGACGTCGTGAACGGTGGCCAGCACGTCGGCCAGCCGGCCGGTCGCTGATTCGCCCGACTGATCGGGCTGGATGCGTCCCGGCAGCAACGTCATGAGGTGCGCCGGGACGCCGCAGTGCCGCCCGTCGGCGTCGAGCGCCAGGGTGCGCGGTGCCGGCACCGGCGTGGCCGCGAGCATCTCCTGGACGGCGCTCTCACGCGCGGTGAGGCCGGCGCCGTGCGTGCGCCAGGGCTCACGGGTCATCAGGCGGAGCACCACCTCGTCGCCACCCTCGACCGACAGCGCCAGCATGGTGGAGGTCCACCCGCCGGCCAGCTCCCGCACCCCCGTGACCGGTCCGGCCACTCCCGCGGCCCACTCCAGGGCCGCAGCCACGTCCACACCGCCGAGAGTCCGCACGCGCGGAATTGCACCACACCGCGGGCCGACGTCCCGGCCGACCGGCCGGGACCTCGGCCCCGKCGAGGTCGGACCGCAATTCGATTGGCCCGGCCGCCGCGCTTTTGCAAGGCTCGGTCCATGACGACCATCGAGCACCTCGGGCCCGACGACTGGCGCGACTTCCGGGAGATCCGGATGCGCGCGCTGGCGGACGCACCGACCGCGTTCGGGATCACGCTCGCCGAGGTCGAGGACCAGCCCGAGGACGTCTGGCGCGATCGGCTCACACAGGGCGACCCGATCCTGGCGGTGCGCGACGACGAGCGGCTCGTCGCCATGGGTGCGGGCTGGCTGCCGCCGGAGACGCCCGACACGATGATGGTGTGGGGCATGTGGACGGCCCCCGAGGCACGCGGTCGTGGTCTCGCCAGCACCCTGCTCGACCGCTTGGTGGACCACGCTCGTGAGCGCGGCCTCGCCGTGGTGGAGCTCCACGTCACCGAGGGCAACGACACCGCCCGGCGGCTCTACGAGGAGTGCGGCTTCCTCGCCACCGGCGAGTGGACGCCACTGCGCGAGGGCTCCCGGCTGCGCATCGAGCTGCTGCGCAAGCGCGTCAGCGCGCGTCGTCCCTAGCCGACGAGCCGCTCAGAAGCCGAGCTTGCGCAGCTGGCGTGGGTCGCGCTGCCAGTCCTTGGCGATCTTGACGTGCAGGTCGAGGTAGACCGGGGTGCCCAGCAGGGCCACGATCTGCTCGCGGGCGGCGGTGCCGACCTCGCGCAGGCGGGCGCCCTTGTGCCCGATCATGATCCCCTTCTGCGAGTCGCGCTCGACGTACAGGTTGGCGTAGATGTCCAGGAGCGGCTTGTCGGCGTCGCGTCCCTCGCGCAGGTTCATCTCCTCGACCACGACCGCGATCGAGTGCGGCAGCTCGTCGCGGACGCCCTCGAGGGCGGCCTCGCGGATCAGCTCCGCGACCAGAACCTGCTCGGGTGCGTCGGTGAGGTCACCGTCCGGGTAGAGCGGCGGGCCCTCCGGGAGCAGGGCGAGCAGCAGGTCGGACAGCAGGCCCACCTGGTCGCCAGCGACGGCGGATACCGGCACGATCTCGGCCCACGCGGTGTCGGTCTCGGTGCCGAGCGCGGCGATGTCGAGCAGGTGCTGCCCGAGCTGCTCGGGCGTGACGAGGTCGGTCTTGGTGGCCACCGCGATCTTGATGGTGCGGCGCACCTTGCCGAGCTCCTTGACGATGAACCGGTCACCGGGACCGATCTTCTCGTTGGCCGGGAAGCAGACCGCGACCACGTCGACCTCGGCCCACGTGGTCTTCACGAGGTCGTTGAGCCGCTCGCCCAGCAGGGTGCGCGGGCGGTGCAGGCCGGGGGTGTCGACCAGGATCAGCTGACCGTCCGGCCGGTGCACGATGCCGCGCACGACCGTGCGCGTCGTCTGCGGCTTGGAGGAGGTGATGACGACCTTGCTGCCGACGAGCGCGTTGGTGAGCGTCGACTTACCGGCGTTGGGTCGGCCCACGAAGCTCGCGAAGCCGCTGCGGAACCCCTCCGGGCGGGTGCCGTAGACCGGTCCGGCCGGCTCGATGCCGCGGACGTCGAAGTCCTTGTCGTGCTCGTTGCTCATGCGGTGCTCTCTCGCGCTGCGTCGTAGTCGGCCCAGATCTGGTCGTCACTCTTCCCTGCCGCCTTGCCGGCGCGCCAGATGGGTCCCGGATCGACGGCGCGTGGCTGCCGCTTCTGGCCGCCGCCGCGCCAGTAGCCCATCACGTCGTACGCCGCCGACGGCAGCGCGCGCTCGCGCATCAGGTGCTTGCGGATCGCCCGCATCTGGGCGGACTCCCCCGCCATCCAGAAGTAGCCGTCACCCTCGGGCCAGTCGATGGCGGTGACCACGTCGGCGGTGGCGGTCTCGACGCCGTCCGGGGGCGTCGTCCAGGTGACGTCGCCGGCGACGTAGCCGCGGATCGGCTCATCGGGGGTCTCCACCCACGCGGTCACGGGCACCGACGTGCTCTCCATGATCCGCGCGATCGCCGGCAGCGCGGTGAGGTCGCCCACCAGCAGCAGCCACGCGGCGTTCGCGGGCATGTCGAAGGAGCCCTTGGGGGCGCTCACGGTGACGGTGTCGCCGACGCACTCGGTCGTGGCCCACTCGGTGACGAGGCCTGTCTCGTGCACGACCACGTCGAGGACCAGCTCGCCCCCGGTCCACGACCGCACGGTGTAGTAGCGGGTCTGGAACTGGCCCGGGACGGTCAGCGCCACCCACTCGTCGGGCACGCCGGTCGAGGTGAACCCGGCCAGGCCGGGACCACCGAGCACCAGCCGCACGAAGTGCGACGAGAGCTGCTCGCGTCGCAGGACGTCCGCGGCGTACACAGCTGCTCGGGTGCTCATCCCGACAGGCTATCCGCGCTCCCCCTGCGCACCGGAAGTGCCCGGTCGGCACGTTCCAGCGCGCCGGAACCGCCCGGTCACCAGTCGGGGCGCATCGGGAACGACGACCCGCCGTCGTCGTGGTTGCGGGTGGCGAGCACGTGGTGCAGCTCGACCTCGTCGCGCTCGAAGCCCACCCGGGACCCGGCCATGTAGATCCCCCACACCCGCGCCGTCCCCTCCCCGACCTCGGCGACGCACTCGTCCCAGTGCTCGGCGAGGTTGCGGTTCCAGTCGGCCAGCGTGCGGGCGTAGTGCAGACGCAGATTCTCGGTGTGCTGCACCTCGAGACCGGCGTCCTGCGCGGCGGCGACGATCGTGCCCGACCCGGTCAGCTCCCCGTCGGGGAAGACGTAGCGGTCGATGAACGCCCCCGTCTCCTGGCGCTTGTTGTGGTTGCGGGTGATGCAGTGGTTGAGCAGTCGACCGCCGGGCCGGAGCCGGTCGCGGAGGTGGGCGAAGTACGTCGGGTAGTTGCGCACGCCGATGTGCTCCGTCAGGCCGATCGAGCTCACCGCGTCGAAGCCGGTCTCCAGGACGTCGCGGTAGTCGAGGTGACGCACCTCGGCCAGGTCGCCGAGCCCCTCGCGGTCGATCGCCTCCTTGGCCCACTGCGCCTGCTCGAGGGACAGCGTGACGCCCAGCGCGCGGACGCCGTACTCGCGCGCGGCGTGGCGCACCATCCCGCCCCAGCCGCACCCGACGTCGAGCAGCCGCTGGCCCGGCTGCAGCGCCAGCTTGCGGCAGACCAGGTCGAACTTGGCGGCCTGTGCCTCCTCGAGCGTCGCGTCCGGCGTGGGGTAGAGCGCACACGTGTAGGCCATCGACGGGCCCAGCACCCGCTCGTAGAAGCGGTTGGAGACGTCGTAGTGGCGCGCGATCACCCCCGCGTCGCGCGTCATCGAGTGGCGCAGCCCCTCCACCGCGCGGCGCCACCGCGGCAGGTGCTCCTGCGGCGGTGGGGGCGGCGGACGCAGGTGCGAGAGCCCGAGTCCGCGCGCGATCGCGAAGGCCTCGGACGGGGGCGGCACGCGGAACCGGGTGTGGTCCTTGAGCAGCACGAGCAGGTCGTAGGGGTCGCCGGGGTGCACCCCGGTCAGGTCGAGGTCCCCGCTCACGTAGGCCCGGGCCAGCCCGAGGTCGCCCGGTGCGGTCATCAGGTGGGCCAGCCCCCGCTCGCTCCTCAGGTGCAGCCCGATCGCCGCGTCCGGCGGGCCGGCGCTGCTGCCGTCGTACGCCGTGAAGCGGACCGGCATCCCGTCGCGCATGAGCCTGCCCACCGCAGCCCCGATGGGCATCCGTCGTGTGCTCGTCATCGTCCACCCACCACCTTGTCGAAGAGATCGGTCATCCGGCCGTCCGGGTCGTGCACCGACCTGACCCGGTCGAGGTTGGCCCCGTCGTAGAGCCGGTCGAAGTCGTCGCGGTCGTAGAACGCCTCGGAGTAGAGGCTCTTGTGCCCGCCGAGCTCGGCAACCTTCGCCTCGATCGCGCGGTTGCGGGGGGCGTGGGGGGCGTCCGGACCCACCGCGACGCTGCCCCAGAAGCCGACGTTGACGTACGTCGTCCCGGCGGTCAGCGGGTAGGTCGGCCAAGGTCTTTCGGCGTCGGTGCGCCGCAGCCGCAACGGGCACAGCCACACCGGGCGCATGCCGATCTCGGCGTCGAACCAGGCGAGGAACTCGGCCAGCCGGTCGAGGGGGACCTCGACGTCCTGCACCACCCGCTCCCCCTGCGGCCGGCCCGCCCTGCGGTCGAGCCGGTCCCCGACACCGAACCGGCGGTCCAGGGCGACGAGCCGCCAGTAGACGTCGGAGCGGCGCAGGCGCCGCGGCCAGAGGCGGCGCACGACCGGGTGCTGTGCGCCGAAGGCCCGCGAGCACCAGAACCAGTCGGTGTCCCAGCGCCACAGGTAGTCGTGGATGGTCAGCCGGTCGACGGACCGCTGCTGCAGCGAGCGGTAGAAGACCTGCTGGCCCGTGTAGTCGCTGGTCGGCCCCGGCTCGTCGGTCCAGCGGGCCAGGGTGAGGTAGAGCTCCCCGGGGGCGAACGCCACCCCGTCGAGACCGTCGACCTGCTCGCCGTCCCACGCGCGCTCCGCCACGATCCGCGCCACGGCCGCGGCGAGCTCGGCGGTGTCGGTGAAGCGCACGTGCCGCAGGGCGACGTACGCCGGGACGCGCTCGAGCTCGATCCGCAGCCGGGTGGCGTAGCCCAGGGACCCGTAGGAGTTGGGGAAGGCGTCGAAGAGGTCGTCGCCCGGCTTGGTCGTGACGATGTCCCCCGCACCGGTGAGGACGTCCATCTCCAGGACCGACTCGTGGGGAAGCCCGTGGCGGAAGCTGGTCGACTCGATCCCGAGCCCGGTCACCGCCCCGCCGAGGGTGATGGTGCGCAGCTGCGGGACGACGTAGGGGATCCGGCCGTGCTGCAGCGTGACCTCGACCAGGTGCTCGTAGGTGCACATGCCCTGGACCTCGGCGACGTCGCCGTCGACCTCGATCACGTCGACGAGTCCCGAGACGTCGAGGCCCGCCGCGCGGGTGTGTCGGGCGCGGAAGAGGTTGGAGGTCTGCTTGGCCAGCCGGACCGGCGCACCCCGGGGCAGCGCGGCGTAGGACCCCGTCAGCCCCGCCACGCCGGCATGGTGTCGGTCCCGACCGATCGCCGTACGCACGCTCACACGGTAGCGATCGGCGCCGACGTCGGACAGGGCTCCCAGGTGAAGATCAGGTAAGCCCGATCGAGCCCGATCAGGTGTGCAGCGTGCGACCCAGCGTGCCGCGTGGGTCGCCCACGTGGACCGGGACGCCGGTCCCGGCGAAGTCGCGTACGGCGCCCAGCTCGGGCACCGCGTCACCCGAGGTGAGCACCACCGCCGCCTCCAGGCCCCGCGACCCCGACGCGACGGCCATGGCCACGCACACCTCGAGGGCGGTCAGGGACAGCGACGGCAGGGCCACGCTCGCCGCCGCGTAGGTGCGGCCGTCGCGGTCGCGCACCGCCGCGCCCTCGGCGGCTCCGGTGCGAGCCCGGGT
>NZ_JBFUMD010000131.1:0-8234 GCF_054049555.1 Nocardioides sp. P5_C9_2 | reverse complement strand
GCCTCGACCCCGCGATCGCCCACGTCGAGGGCGACGACCTGCGCCCCCTCGGCCTGTGGGCGGGCGCGCTCACCGCCAACGCCTACCTCGGCGGCCTCGGCATCGCGGCCGCGATGCGCGCCGGCGCCGACGTGGTCGTCACCGGCCGGGTCACCGACGCCTCGCTGGTCGTCGGCCCCGCGGTCGCCCACCACGGCTGGACCCCCGAGCAGTACGACGAGCTGGCCGGCGCCGTCGTCGCCGGCCACGTCCTCGAGTGCGGGACCCAGGCCACCGGCGGCAACTTCAGCGGCTTCCTCGACCTCCCCGACCGGGACCGGCCGCTCGGCTTCCCGGTGGCCGAGATCGCCGCCGACGGCTCCAGCGTGATCACCAAGCACGACGGCACGGGGGGCGCGGTCACCGTCGACACCGTCACCGCCCAGCTCGTCTACGAGATCCAGTCCACCCGCTACCTCGGCCCCGACGTGACCACCCACCTCGACTCCGTGCGGCTGCACCAGGAGGGTCCCGACAGGGTCGCGATCACCGGCGTCCGCGGCGATCCCCCGCCGCCCCAGCTCAAGGTCTGCGTCAACGAGCTCGGGGGGTTCCGCAACTCCGTCGAGCTCGTCCTCACCGGCCTCGATGTCGAGGCCAAGGGCGCCTGGGTGCGCGACCAGCTCACCGCCGCGCTCGCCGTCCGTCCGCCGCGGGAGACGTCCTGGTCCGAGGTCGTCCYCCCCGTCGACGACGCCGACACCGAGCAGGGGGCGTCCACCCTGCTCCGCTGCACGGTCAAGGACCCGGACGCGGCACCGGTCGGCCGGCAGTTCACCGCCGCGGCGGTCGAGCTCGCGCTCGCGTCGTACCCCGGCTTCACGCTCACCGCGCCGCCGGCCCCGCCCACGCCCTACGGCGTCTACCGTCCGCGGTACGTCGACCGCGCGCAGGTGGTCCACACGGTCGTGCACGCCGACGGCACCCGGGAGACCGTCGCGGACCCKCCGGTCGCGGACGCGGGCTACGAGCCGGACATCGGCATCCGCCCCTCGCCGTACCCCGCGACCGCCGACGTGCTCACCCGCCGGATGCCGCTCGGCACCTTCGTGCACGCCCGGTCCGGTGACAAGGGCGGCGACGCCAACCTCGGCCTGTGGGTCGCGCACGACGGATCCGAGCACCGCGACGCGCGCGTGCAGTGGCTGAGCAAGCTGATCACCCCGCGGCGCATCCGCGAGCTCGTGCCCGAGGCGGCCGGGCTGGAGGTCGCCTGCTACCTGCTGCCCAACCTGGGCGGCGTCAACGTCGTGATCCACGGCCTGCTCGGCGACGGGGTGGCCGCCTCGACGCGGTTCGACCCGCAGGCCAAGGGCCTGGGCGAGTGGGTGCGGTCGCGGCACGTGTCGATCGAGGACGGGCTGCTGTGACCGAGGAACGCGAGGCCCTGCGGGCGACGGCGACCGAGTTCGTGCGCCGCGAGGTGGCGCCGTACCTCCAGCAGTGGGAGGACGCCGGCGAGGTGCCGCGCGCCCTGCACGCGACGGCGGGCGACCTCGGGCTGATCGGCGTCGCCTTCCCCGAGGAGGTCGGCGGCTCCGGCGGCGACCTGGCCGACAGCGTGGCCCTGCAGGAGGCGATGTTCGCCGCGGGCGCGTCCAGCGGCCTGATGGCGGCCCTCTTCACCGCCGGGATCGCGTTGCCCCACATCTCCGCGACCCGCGACCGGGACCTCGTCGACCGCTTCGTGCGACCCACCCTGGCCGGCGTGCTCATCGGCGCCCTTGCGGTGACCGAGCCCGGCGGCGGGTCCGACGTCGCCGGCCTCACCACCCGCGGCGTCGTCGACGGCGACGAGCTGGTGATCAACGGTGCGAAGACCTTCATCACCAGCGGCGTGCGGGCCGATTTCGTGACCACCGCCGTCCGCACCGGCGGTCCCGGCCACACCGGCATCTCGCTGGTCGTCGTCGAGAAGGGCACGCCCGGCTTCACCGTCGACCGGGCCCTGAGCAAGATGGGCTGGCACTGCAGCGACACCGCCGAGCTGTCGTACGTCGACGTGCGCGTCCCGCTGCGCAACGTCGTCGGCGAGATCGACTCGGGCTTCTACCAGATCGCCGAGCAGTTCGTGGTCGAGCGGATCGCGCTCGCCGTGCACGCCTACGGCATCGCGGCCCGCAGCCTCGAGCTGACGGCGGCGTACTGCCGCGAGCGGACCACCTTCGGGCGGCCGCTGATCGACAACCAGGTCGTGCGGCACCGGCTGGTGGAGATGCACCGGCAGGTCGAGGTCGCCCGCGCCTACACGCACCACGTGGTCGGGCGGTACCTCGCCGGCGAGACCGCCATCGCCGAGGCGGCGCTGGCCAAGCAGACGGCCGTCGAGTGTGCGACGTACGTCTGCGACGAGGCGGTGCAGCTGCACGGCGGCACCGGTTACATGCACGGGACCGAGGTGGAGCGGCACTACCGCGACGCCCGGATCCTGCCCATCGGAGGAGGAGCGACCGACGTGCTCACGGATCTTGCGGCCCGACTGCTGGGGTACACGTCATGAGGAGCCCCTTCAGCCTCGGTGACGAGGTCACGGTCTGGATGGACGCGCCCCCGGCGGTGGTGTGGGACCTGGTCAGCGACGTGACCCGGATCGGGGAGTTCAGCCCCGAGACCTTCGAGGCGAAGTGGACCCGCGGCTCCACCGGACCTGAGGTGGGCGCGCAGTTCGCCGGCCACGTGAAGCGCAACGGCGTCGGGCCGACGTACTGGTCGCCGTGCCAGGTCACGCAGTGCCTGCCCGAGGAGCTCTTCGAGTTCGCCGTCGGCACCGATGCGATGACCATCAACAACTGGGGCTACCGGCTGACGCCGCGCGACGGCGGGACCGACGTGACGGAGTACTTCCGGCTCCAGCCCTCGATCCCGGTSCGGATCTACTGGACGCTTCTCGGGCCGCTGCGCTCGCGCACCAACGTCCGGGGGATGCGGACCACCCTGGAGCGGATGCGGGCGGTGGTGGAGGCGTGAGCGCGAACCGTGAGGCGATGCTGGAGAAGCTCGCCGATCTCGACGCCCAGCACGCCGTGGCCGTCGCAGGTGGCGGGGAGCGGTACGTCGAGAGGCACCACGCCCGTGGCAAGCTGCTGGCCCGCGAGCGCATCGAGCTCCTCGTGGACCCGGGCAGCGCCTTCCTCGAGCTGTCCCCCCTGGCCGGCTGGGGCTCGGACTTCACCGTCGGCGCGTCCGTCGTCACCGGCATCGGCGTCATCGAGGGCGTCGAGTGCATGATCACCGCCAACGACCCGACCGTGAAGGGTGGCGCGAGCAACCCCTGGACGGTCAAGAAGATCTTCCGGGCCTCCCAGATCGCCGAGGAGAACCGCCTCCCGACCGTCGCGCTCGTCGAGTCCGGCGGCGCCGACCTGCCGACGCAGAAGGAGATCTTCATCCCCGGCGGCAAGCTCTTCCGCGACATCACCCGGTCGTCGGCGGCCAAGGTCCCGACCGTCGCGCTGGTCTTCGGCAACTCGACCGCGGGTGGGGCCTACGTGCCCGGCATGTCCGACTACACCGTGATGGTGCGCGAGCAGGCCAAGGTGTTCCTCGGCGGCCCGCCGCTGGTCAAGATGGCCACCGGCGAGGAGTCCGACGACGAGTCGCTCGGCGGGGCCGAGATGCACGCCCGGACCTCGGGTCTGGCCGACTTCCTCGCCGAGGACGAGCACGACGCCCTCCGGATCGGGCGGCGGATCGTGGCGCGGCTCAACTGGCGCAAGGCTGACGCGAGTTCCACGCCGACCCCCTACGCCGAGCCCGAGGCCGACCCGGAGACCCTGCTGGACCTCATCCCCACCGACCTCAAGGAGCCGTTCGACCCGCGCGAGGTCATCGCCCGGATCTGCGACGGCCGCAGCGCGAGCAACGATGCGGTCTTCGACGAGTTCAAGCCGCTGTACGGCGCGAGCCTGGTCACCGGCTGGGCGCAGATCCACGGGCACCCGGTCGGCATCCTCGCCAACGCGCAGGGGGTGCTGTTCTCCGAGGAGGCGCAGAAGGCCACGCAGTTCATCCAGCTCGCCAACCAGGTGGACACCCCGCTGCTCTTCCTGCACAACACCACCGGCTACATGGTCGGCAAGGACTACGAGCAGGGCGGGATCATCAAGCACGGCGCGCAGATGATCAACGCCGTCAGCAACAGCACCGTGCCGCACATCAGCGTCCTGATGGGGGCGTCGTACGGCGCCGGCAACTACGGCATGAACGGGCGCGCCTTCGACCCGCGCTTCCTCTTCACCTGGCCGAACGCGAAGTCCGCGGTGATGGGCCCGGCCCAGCTCGCGGGCGTGCTGAGCATCGTGGCGCGCGCCGCCGCGGAGGCCAAGGGGCGCGACTACGACGAGGAGGGCGACGCCGGCATGCGCGCGATGGTGGAGCAGATGATCGAGGAGCAGAGCCTGCCCTACGCGCTGTCCGGGATGCTGTACGACGACGGGGTCATCGACCCGCGCGACACCCGCACCGTGCTGGGCATCTGCCTGTCGGTGATCGGCAACAGACCCGTCGTCGGGACCGACCGGTTCGGGGTGTTCCGCACATGATCACCAGGCTCCTGGTCGCCAACCGGGGTGAGATCGCCCGCCGGGTCATCGCCACCTGCCGACGGCTCGGCATCGAGACCGTGGTCGTGCACTCCGACGCCGACGCGGGCCTGCCCTTCGTGGGCGAGGCCGACGTCGCCGTATGCCTGCCGGGCAACGCCCCCGCCGAGACCTACCTACGTGGCGACCTGGTGATCGACGCGGCCCGGCGCAGCGGCGCGGACGCGATCCATCCCGGCTACGGMTTCCTCTCCGAGAACGCCGACTTCGCCCGGGCCGTCGAGGCCGCGGGCCTCACCTGGGTGGGCCCGACCCCGGAGTCGATGGAGTCGATGGGCTCCAAGGTCGAGGCGAAGCGGATCATGCGGGCCGCCGGCGTCCCGACCCTGGAGGCGCCCGACGAGCCCACCGACGCCGACCTGCCGCTGCTGGTCAAGGCGTCCGCGGGCGGCGGCGGCCGCGGCATGCGCGTCGTACGACACCTCGAGGACCTCGCCGGCGAGACCGCGGCCGCGGAGGCCGAGGCGGCGTCCGCCTTCGGCGACGGCACGGTCTTCGTCGAGCCGTACGTCGAGCGGTCGCGCCACGTCGAGGTGCAGGTGGTCGGCGACCGGTTCGGCCGCGTCGTCGTGCTGGGTGAGCGGGACTGCTCGTTGCAGCGCCGGCACCAGAAGGTCGTCGAGGAGGCGCCCGCCCCGGACCTCGCGGCCGAGGTCGCGGCGGAGCTGCACGACGCGGCCCGGAAGGCRGCGGAGGCGATCGGCTACGTCGGCGCCGGGACGGTCGAGTTCCTCTACGACCCCGCCAGCGAGCGGTTCTTCTTCCTCGAGATGAACACCCGGCTCCAGGTCGAGCACCCGGTGACCGAGGCGGTGTTCGGGGTCGACCTCGTGGAGCTCCAGCTGCGGGTGGCCGAGGGTGCCGCGCTCGAGGAGCACGCCGACGGGCCTCGCGGCCACGCCATCGAGGCGCGGATCTACGCCGAGGACCCGGCCGCCGACTACCAACCGCAGTCCGGCCGGCTGACGGCCTTCGAGGTGCCCGGGGCCTGGTCCTTCGAGCAACCCGGTCGCGGCGTGCGGGTGGACGCCGGCTTCGGGGCCGGTGACGAGGTGTCGACGCACTACGACGCGATGCTCGCCAAGGTCGTCGCGTGGGCGCCGACCCGCGCCGAGGCAGCGCGGATGCTCGCCACGGCCCTGCGCCGCGCCCACATCCACGGCGTCACGACGAACCGTGAGCAGCTCGTCGACGTGCTCGCCGACCCCGCCTTCCTCGCCGGTGAGGTCTCGACGGCGCTGCTGGCCGAGGGCACCCACGGCCAGCGCGACCGCACCAGTGAGCAGCGGTGGACGGCGATCGCCGCGACCGTCGCCCTCGCCGAGCGCGACCGGCGCGCGCGCACCGTGCAGCACGGGATCCCCGTCGCGTGGCGCAACGTCGTGTCGCAGCCGCAACGCACGGAGCTCACGGTGGCGGGGCGCGACGAGCCGCTGGTCGTGGAGTGGTTCGGCACCCGGGACGGGTACGCCGTCGACGGTGCGCGCGTGCTCGCCGCGGCCCCCGACGCGGTGACGCTCGAGATGGCCGGGATGGCGACGACGTTCGCCGTCGCGGTCACCGACGGGGCGGTGGACGTCGACTCGACCATGGGTCACGAGCGGCTGGTGCCGGTCCCGCGCTTCACCGACCCGGCGGACGCGGTCGCGAGCGGCAGCCTGCTCGCGCCGATGCCCGGCACGGTCGTCAAGGTCGCCGTCGCCGACGGTCAGGACGTCGCGGCGGGCGACGTCGTCCTGGTCCTCGAGGCCATGAAGATGCAGCACTCCGTCACCGCCCCGTCCGCGGGCACCGTCACCGTCAATGTCACCACCGGCCAGCAGGTCGCCGCCGGCGAAGTCCTCGCCGTCGTGGAACCCGTCGCAGAAGGAGACAACGCATGAGCACGTTCACCGAGTCCGACGAGCGCCGCGAGCTGCGCGTCCAGGTGGCCAAGCTGGCCGGCAAGTACGGCCGCGACTGGTTCACCGACAAGGCGCGCAAGGGCGAGAAGACCACCGAGCTGTGGCTCGAGATCGGCCGCGCTGGCTACCTCGGGATCAACATCCCCGAGGAGTACGGCGGCGGCGGGGGCGGCATCGGCGACATCGCCGCGGTCTGCGAGGAGCTCGCCGCGCAGGGCTGCCCGCTCCTGCTCATGGTCGTCAGCCCGGCCATCTGCGGCACGATCATCAGCCGCTACGGCACCGAGGAGCAGAAGCAGCGCTGGCTGCCCGGGATCGCCGACGGCACCGGGACCATGGCGTTCGCCATCACCGAGCCCGACGCGGGCACCAACTCCCACAACATCACCACCACCGCCCGCCGCGACGGCGACGAGTGGGTGCTGACCGGCCGCAAGGTCTACATCTCCGGCGTGGACGAGGCCGACAACGTGCTCGTCGTCGCGCGCACCGAGGACGCCCGCACGGGCAAGCTCAAGCCGTGCCTCTTCGTGGTGCCGACGGACGCCGCAGGCTTCGAGGCGCGGCCGATCCCGATGGAGATCGTGAGCCCCGAGCTGCAGTTCCAGGTGTTCATCGACGACGTCCGGCTGCCCGCCGACGCCCTGGTCGGCGACGAGGACGGCGGGCTCGTCCAGCTCTTCGCCGGGCTCAACCCCGAGCGGATCATGGCGGCGTCGTTCTCCACGGGCCTGGCCCGCTTCGCGCTCGACCGCGCGGCGGCGTACGCCAAGGAGCGGACGGTCTTCCAGGACCCCATCGGCGCCCACCAGGCCATCGCGCACCCGCTCGCGCAGTCGCACATCGAGATCGAGCTGGCCCGGCTGATGACCCAGAAGGCCGCCGCGCTGTACGACGCGGGCGACGACCTGGGGGCCGGCGAGGCCGCCAACATGGCCAAGTACGCCGCCGCCGAGGCCGCCTGCGACGCCGCGGACCGCGCCGTGCAGACCCACGGCGGCAACGGGATCACCCAGGAGTACGGCATGGCGGGACTGCTCGTCGCGACCCGCGCCGGGCGGATCGCGCCCGTGAGCCGGGAGATGATCCTCAACTTCGTGGCGATGCACAGCCTGGGGCTGCCCAAGTCCTACTGACGGAGTCGGTGCCCTGACCTAGCCTGTCCGGCGTGGCCCTCGCCGATCGTCCCCTCGTCCCGGAGGAGTGGGTGCTGCGCATCGACGCCGTCCTCGGCCGGCTGCCGCAGTGCCGGCAGGAGGCTGCGTGGACCGGCACCCGGTGGCGGGTCGGGAGCGCGACCGTCGCGCACGTGTTCGGGGGCGAGGACCAGCTCTTCCGGATCGTCTTCCGGGGCGAGCCCGACGAGGTCGCGGCCTTCGAGCACCTCGGCGACCCCTACTTCCGGTCCGGATGGGGCGGCAACTCGATCGGCCTGCTCCTGGACGAGGACTCCGACTGGGACGAGCTCGCCGAGCTGCTGACCGACTCCTACTGCCTCCAGGCGCCCGCCCGCCTGGCCGACCAGGTCGCGCGGCCCGGGTGAGTGACCCGCGGCCGGGCTTCGAGGAGGTCGCGCCGCGCGGTGGCCGGCTCGCCGGCTGGGTGTGGCCCGCGGCCCTCGGGATGGTGATGGGCCTGCTGATCTTCCTCGGGCCGGCGGACGGCCGCGCCCACCTGCTCGGCGGTACCT
>NZ_JBFUMD010000130.1:0-8330 GCF_054049555.1 Nocardioides sp. P5_C9_2 | reverse complement strand
AGCGGGCCCTGGTGGTGGTCGTGGCGCACCGGGCGGCCGTGCTGGCCTCCGCCGACCTGGTCGTCGACCTCCACCCCCTCTCCCCCGCGCCCCGCGACACCGGCGTGCCCCCCGCCACGCTCGTCGCCGTGCAGGCGCCGCCCGCGGGGCCCACGTCCGCCGAGCCGGACGACGTGCCGCCGCCCCGGGCGTGGTCCGGCCCGCTGGCCACCGTGCTGGGCGTGCTGTCCACGGCGGCGGGGGTGGCCCTCACGGCCACGGCGGCGTGGCTGATCACCCGGGCCAGCGCCCATCCGCCGGTGCTCGTGCTGATGGTGGCCATCGTCGGCGTGCGCACCTTCGGCATCGCCCGACCTGTGTTGCGGCACGCGGAGCGGCTGTTGTCCCACGACGTCGCCCTGCACGAGCTCGCCCGCCACCGGACGGCCGTGTACGCCGCCCTGGTGCCGCTCGTGCCCGGCGCGCTGAGGACCGCCGGACCTCCCCGCGGCGACCTGCTCGCCTCGGTGGTCGACGACGTGGACTCGCTCCTCGACGCCCGGCTGCGGGTCCGCCAGCCGGTCGTCACCGCCCTGTCCGTGGGCCTCCTCGCCGCCGGGCTCGCGTGGTGGTGGGCCGCGCCGGCGGGTCTCGTGCTGGCCGCACTGGTGGGCGTCGGGGTCCTGGCCGGCGTGCTCGGGCGATTCGGTGCCCGGGCCGCCGAGCCCGCGCACGTGCGCCACCGCGCCACCACCTCCGCCCTGGTCGAGGAGGTCGTCGCGGCACGCGACGAGCTGCGCCAGTGGCAGGCGTCGTCCGACGCCCTGGCCGCAGTCGACGCCGAGGGCGCCGCGCTGGAGCGAGCCGTACGCCGCTCGGTGCGCGCCGTCTCCGCCGGGCATGCCGTCGTCCGGCTGGCCACCGGCGCCGCCGTGGTCGCCGTCGCGGCCACGGTACCGACCGGAGCCGTGTCCCCGGCCACCCTCGCGCTTCTCCTCCTCCTGCCGGTGGCGCTGGGCGAGGTGCTGGCTCCGCTGGCCGACGCCGGCGCCCTCTCGGTGCGCACCGACGCCGCGCGGTCCCGCCTCGAACGGCTGGCCGCGCTCGCCCCGCTGGTGGCCGACCCCGCGGACCCGGTCCCGGTGCCGCACGTCCCGGTGACGGTGTCCCTGGCCGGCGTGAGCGCCGGGTGGGGAGACCTGCCGTGCCTGCGCGGCCTCGACCTGGCGCTGGCACCCGGTGATCGGGTCGCGGTCCGCGGCCCCTCGGGCAGCGGCAAGTCGACGCTGGCCTCGCTGCTGGTGCGGCACCTCGACCCCAGCGCGGGCACGGTGCGGCTGGGGACGCTCGACGTGCGCGACGCGACGCTCGACGACGTACGTCGCCAGGTCCTCCTCGTGGGTGACGACCCGCACGTCTTCGCCTCCAGCGTCTGCGAGAACRTCCGGCTGGCCCGTCCCGGGGCCACCGACGAGGAGGTGGCCGACGCCCTCACGCGGGCCAGGCTCGGCACCTGGGTCGGGTCCCTCCCCGGCGGCATGCACACGATGGTGGGCAGTGCCGGCATCGCGGTCTCAGGTGGCGAGCGCGCCAGGATCGGCGTGGCCCGTGCCCTCCTGGCGGATCCTCACGTCCTGGTCCTCGACGAGCCGACCGCGCACCTCGACACCGCCACCGCCCACGAGGTGGCCGACGTGCTGCTCGAGCAGCGTGCGGACCGCGCGGTCGCGTGGATCACCCACGGCACCGTCGGGCTCGACCGCGTCGACCGGACCGAGGTCCTGGACGGGGAGCGCTCCGGGCACCCGGCCGTGGACGCGGTCAGGCGGCCGGAGGACGGGCTCGTGGCAACGACAGCGTGAAGGTGCTGCCGCTGCCGAGGACGGACCCGACGTCGATGCGGCCGCCGTGGGTCTCCACGATGCGCCGGGAGATCGCCAGGCCCAGCCCGGTGCCGGGGATGGACAGGGCCTCGGGATTGCTGGAGCGGTGGAACGCCGAGAAGAGGTGGACCTGGTCGGCCTCCGAGATCCCCATCCCGGAGTCGCGGACGTGGATGCGCACCCATTCGGGCTCGCACTCGACCTCGACCCGCACGGTCCCGCCGCGACGGGTGTACTTGACGGCGTTGTTGACCAGGTTGTCGACCACCAGCGAGAGCTCCTCGGGGTCCCCGCTGACCGTCACCGCCTCGCAGCAGGTCACCGTCTGGACCGAGACGCCCCCGGTGTCGGCGAGGTGGGCCACCAGGTCGACCGACGACCGGCAGACCTCGAGGAGGTCGATGTCCACCCGTACCGCCGCGAGGCGGTCCTGCACCCGCGAGTAGTCGAGCAGGTTCTGCACGAGACGGTTGAGCCGCTCGGCGTTGCGGGCGATCGCCTCCACCGAGCGGTGCTCGTGCAGCTCGCCGAGCAGCTCGGCGTGCCCGATGATCGTGGTGAGGGGCGTCTTGAGCTCGTGGCTGATGGTCGTGATCAGCTCGCCCTTGTAGCGGTCGATCTCGCGCAGCTCGGACACCAGCCGCTGCTCGGTCTCGAGGAGCCGGGCAGTGTGCACGCTGCGTCCGAGCTCGCGCGCGATCTCGGCGACCGCGTCGAGCTCGGCCGGCTGGAGCGGCCCGCGGGTGCCGGGGAAGCCGATGACGATGTAGCCGAGGAGCTCCAGCGCCACGCCCATCGGCGCGACGACGACACTGACGGCTCCGGCCGAGGCCATCATCTGCTGCAGGTCGGCCAGGCTGGAGGGCAGCCGGTCGCACGCCTCGTCCGTCCTGTGCACCACGACCGGGTCTGGACTCGGCCACACCGCCGTCAGGTCGGCGCGCAGGCTCGCCACGCCCGCACCGGACGGGGTGGGTCGGGGGTGGCCGGCAGCCACGCCGTTGGCCCTGTCCTCGTCGGGATAGCACCGGATCCACACGTGGGTGGCGTCGAGCCCCCGGTGGACGGCCTCGCAGGCCTCCTGGAGGATCGCGTCCAGCCCCGGCTGGCTGCCGGCCTGCGCGACCTCCTTGACCGTCGACCCGAGGCGCAGCTGCTCGGCGAGCTGCTCACGCTGCTGGGCGTTGCTGAGCGCCAACCCGGCCTGGACGACGAACATCTCGAGCAGCTCACGCTCGTGGAGGGACGGGATCCGGTTGTCCGTGGGGAGATCGACCGCCATGTTGCCCAGCAGCCTGCCGGTCGCGGAGTAGAGCGGCGCGTAGAGCGCGTCCTCGGGGTGCCACGCCAGCGGGTCGTCCGCCGGCTCGTAGTCGGGGATCCAGGCTGCGCTGAGGCGCGAGGTGTCCATCCGCCCGTGCGGGACGAAACGGAGGATGCCCCAGCGGTCCGCCTGGCGGAACTCGTCCAGGATCTCCGCGGCCGGCGTGCGCCGCCCCAGGATCTGGCGGCGTACGTCGTCAGGGCCGGCCACCGCCGTCATCACGAGCGTGTCGCCCTCGAGGCGCGCGATGGCGGCGACGCCGTACCCGAGCACCTCGCAGACGCCGTGGACGAYCTCCTCGAGGACGTCGGCGGTGTCGGTGGAGGAGTTGACGCGGCGGACGAGCTCGGAGAGCCGTTGCAGGGCAGGGACCGGCCGCTCCGGCACGCCCGGTGCCTCCTCGTCCGCCGCCGCCGACACCCTCAGGCCTCGATGACGACCGGGATGATCATCGGACGTCGGCGGTGGGCCTTGTTGACCCAGCGGCCCACGACCCGGCGGACGGTCTGCTGCAGCTGGTAGGGGTCGACCGTCCCGTCGGCCACCGCCTTGTCGATGGCGTCGACGATGCCGGGCTTGATGGCGTCGAAGATCGAGTCGTCCTCGGCGAAGCCGCGGGCGTGGATCTCCGGGCCGGAGGACACCTTGCCGGTGACCGAGTCGACGACCACGATGACCGACAGGAAGCCTTCCTCGCCGAGGATCCGGCGGTCCTTCATGGACGTCTCGGAGACCTCGCCGATCGTGGTGCCGTCGACGAACACGTAGCCGCAGTCGACCTTGCCGGCGATCCTCGCGACGCCGTCGACGAGGTCGACGACCACGCCGTCCTCGGCCATCACGACCCGCTCGCGCGGGACCCCGGTGGCCACGGCCAGGTCGGCGTTGGCCCGCATGTGCCGGATCTCCCCGTGGATGGGCAGCACGTTGCGCGGCTTGACGATGTTGTAGCAGTAGAGGAGCTCGCCGGCGCTGGCGTGACCGCTGACGTGGACGAGGGCGTTGCCCTTGTGCACGACGTTGGCGCCCCAGCGGGACAGGCCGTTGATGACGCGGTAGACGGCGTTCTCRTTGCCCGGGATCAGCGAGCTGGCCAGGACGACGGTGTCGCCCTCCTCCAGGTGGACGAAGGCGTGGCTGCGCTGGGCGATGCGGCTCAACGCGCTCATCGGCTCGCCCTGCGAGCCGGTGGAGATGAGCACCTGGCGCTCCGGCGGCAGGTCGGCGAGCTCCTTGGCGTCGACCAGCACGCCCGCGGGCACGTGGAGGTAGCCGAGGTCCTTGGCGATGGCCATGTTGCGCACCATCGAGCGACCGACGTACGCGATCTTGCGGTTGTTGGCGACGGCGGCGTCGATGACCTGCTGGACACGGTGCACGTGGCTGGCGAAGCAGGCCACGATGATGCGCTGGGCGGACTTGTGGAACACCCGGTCCAGGATCGGCGCGATGTCCTTCTCGGAGGTGGTGAACCCCGGCACCTCGGCGTTGGTCGAGTCGGTCATGAAGAGATCGACCCCCTCGTCACCGAGGCGGGCGAACTCGTTGAGGTCGGTGATCCGGCCGTCCAGCGGGAGCTGGTCCATCTTGAAGTCGCCGGTGTGGAGCACGACCCCGGCGCCGGTGCGGATCACGACCGCGAGCGCGTCGGGGATGGAGTGGTTGACCGCGACGAACTCGAGCACGAACGGCCCGAACGTGATGGTCTCCCCCTCCTTGACGACGTGGTGCACCGTCTCCTTGAGGCGGTGCTCGCGCAGCTTGGAGCCCAGCAGCGCGAGGGTCAGCTCGGAGCCGACCAGCGGGATGTCCCCGCGCTCGCGCAGGAGGTACGGCGTGGCACCGATGTGGTCCTCGTGGCCGTGGGTCAGCACCAGGGCCTCGACCTTGTCGAGGCGGTCCCGGATGGAGTCGAAGTCGGGGAGGATCAGGTCGACGCCGGGGTGGTGGTCCTCGGGGAACAGGACGCCGCAGTCCACGATCAGCAGGCGGTCGGCGTACTCGAAGACGGTCATGTTGCGGCCGACCTCACCGAGACCGCCGAGCGGGATGACGCGCAGGGCGCCCTCGGCCAGCGGCGCAGGGGTGGACAGCTCGGGATGGGGGTGGCTCAAGGTTCTCCTCAGATCAGTTCGGACGCGACCAGCCCGGCACGCAGTGCCGAGACCTCGTCGTCGTCGAGCGCAACGAGCGGTCCGCGCACGTTGCGGTTGTCGAGCACGCCGAGCAGCTGCAGCGCAGCCTTGGCGGTCGTGGCTCCGTAGTTGGCGACGCCCATCAGGGCGTCGAAGGCCGGCAGCAGCCGGGTGTAGGTGGTGAGGGCCGCGTCGACGTCGCCCCCGAGGAAGGAGTCGATCATCAGCTTGAGGTCGTCGCCCGCGGCGTGGCCGACGACGCTGACGAGGCCGCAGCCCCCGCTGCTCAGGATGCCGAGCGTGTTGGCGTCGTCGCCGCTGTAGACGGCGTAGCCGAGCTGCACCAGGCGTGCGGTGCGGGCCAGGTCGCCGACGGCGTCCTTGACGCTGGCGACCGTGCCGATCTCGAGCGCACGCTCGTAGGTCTCCATCGAGATCGTGGTGCCGGTGCGACCCGGGACGTCGTAGAGCATCACCGGGACGTCGGTGGCCTGGGCGACGCTGCGGAAGTGGTGCAGGACGCCGGCCTGGCTGGGCTTGTTGTAGTACGGCGTCACCAGCAGCAGGCCGTCGACGCCGATCTTGGCGGCCTGCTCGGCCAGCTCGATCGAGTGGGCCGTGGCGTTGGTGCCCACGCCGGCGATCACGGTGCCGCGGTCGCCGACCGCGTCCTTGACCGCCTGCAGGATGCGACCGTCCTCGGCCACCGTGGTGGTGGGCGACTCACCGGTGGTGCCGCTGACGACGACGCCGTCGTGGCCGTGGTCGAGCAGGTGGACGGCGATCGAGGCGGTGCCCTCGAGGTCGACCTCCCCGTCGTCGGTGAACGCCGTGGCCATGGCGGTCAACAGGCGCCCGAACGGTGCTGCGGAGGTCATGGGGTCAGGCTACCGCGAAGGTGCCCCCATCCCGTCCCTAGCCACGGGGCTGGCCTGCTCACGCCGTCGACGCCTCGACGAGCTCGGACACCAGTCGGAGCCCGTGGCGCTCGAACGGCCCGTCACCCACAGCCAGCGCCCACGTGGCGGTGCCGACCGCCTCGCGCACCATCTGCGCGAGCCACACCGGATCGTCGCGGAGGTCGGCGCCGTACCCCTGCGCGAACTCGACGGCGAGCGACGGTCGTGCCGGCCACTCCCGTCCCGCGAGACGGCACACGTCGCTGGCCGCCGGGCGCCAGTYGAACCTGCCGAGGTCGATGACGCGCAGGATGCCGCCCGAGTCCACCATCCAGTTGCGTGGCGACCAGTCACCGTGGGTCGGGACGAGATCGACGGCCGGGGCGTCGTACGCCGTCAGCCAGCTCCTCAGCCAGTCGACGTGCAGGGCCGGGATCCGGTGCGGCCGGTCCAGGAGTGCCAGCGTGTGGTCGCGTTGGACGGCCTCGAACTCCTCGTCGAGCCGTGCCCCCTGCCGGTGAAACGACGCCAGGGCCGCACCCGCCTGCCGGTGCACGGCCGGATCGATCTCGGCCGGGGTGTCCCTCGCCAGACGGCCCGGGACGTGCGTGACGACCAGCAGGTTGGCGTCGCGGTCGGCATGCACCAGCCCGGGGCCGAGGCCGCGGTCGGTCCACACGGGGCACGTCTCGTAGCCCGTGATCTCGCGCCCGATGTGGCGATTGCCCGGACCTGCCGCCTTGACGACGAGGTCCGTGGAGCCGTCGTGCACGTGCAGGACCACGGTGTCGACGAGACCCCAGCTGAGGTCTGCACGAGGGGTGAGGCCCTGGGGAAAGCGCCGCTGGAGCGATGACTGTTGTGCGTCGGAGAGGGATGCGAGGTCCACGCGGGTCGACCGGTCCCGCTACTGGAAGGAGACGAACCGGACGTCGCGCAGGCGGCGTACCTGGCGGGCTCGCATCCGGGGCTGGTCCTCGTCGTAGAAGAGCTTKAAGCCCATCGTGAACTTCCGCGGCCGGGCCACGTCGGCGTACGTCGCGATCTTGGTGGCGGGGCTGCCGAAACCGTCGACGTGCTGGACCATGGCGAGCCCCGGCCGGGCGCGGACCTTGGCGATGTCGGGCACCATGCCGCGGGTGAACTGGTGGATCACGAAGAGCTTCTCGGGCAGCCCGTTGGACGCGGTGAGGCGGGCGAGCCAGCCCGCGGTCCGGTTGATCTCCTTGGCGCGGACGCTGCCGATGACCTGGCCGGGAACCTCCGTGGGGCCGACGCGCCACTCGGGGTCGAGCGCCAGGCCGACCCACGGGTCCTGCAGCGCCCACTCCCACCGCTTGGCGGTCTCGAGGAAGTCGCTGCGACCGGCCTGGAGGTCGAGCAGGAGCAGCGCACCGTTGCGGTGGGCGGCGTCGATGTAGGACTGGACGTAGCTGTGCAGGATGTCGTGGCTGTGGTCCCCGGCAGCGGTGGGGTTGTCGGCGCCGTCGGCGACGGTGACCACGAGCTCGTAGACCGGCATCAGGGTCTCGCCGTGCTGCACGAAAGCCTTGCCGGCGCGGGTGATCTTCGTGAAGGCCTTGTCCGGGTCGGTCTCACCGAGGACGCCGAGCGTGGAGCTGTTGGCGGTGCCGTAGTAGGCGGTGAGGAAGCGCTTGCGGGCGAAGACCTCGGTGCCGCCGCCCGGAAGCCTGCTGACCTGCCTGCCCGACGCCGGCTCCTGCTTCTGGTCCGGCAAGGCGCCTCCCCCGTTGCTGTCCGCGACGCTCGGCGGAGCGACCGCCACGAGCAGCAGGCAGGCCAGCGCCTGGGTGAGCAGCGCAGCAACGAATGTCCGAGACCCCCGAGTCATGGCGTCAGGGTACTCATGACGGGGCTCGACGGGGCTGCGGCTCGAGCTCCGGTGTGGCGGAGGCGACGGCGCTGACAGGGGTGTCGTGCGCGGGATGTCGGTACGGACGCCTAGGGTCGTGGACGTGAGCAGCCGATGAGCAAGATGGACAACCTCCGCGCGATGCGGGAGGCCAAGTACGCCGCCAACGCCAAGCGCACGGCCCCGGCCAAGGGCGCCGCGGGCGCCACGCCGGCGAAGGCCACCGCCCCGGTGGCC
>NZ_JBFUMD010000129.1:0-8437 GCF_054049555.1 Nocardioides sp. P5_C9_2 | reverse complement strand
GCATGACGTCCTCGATGGTGTGCGCGCCGACGGTCAGGCCCGCGTCCCGGGCGAGCTGGACGGTGTCGGTGAGGTAGTACTCGCCCTTGTGGTTGTCGTTGGTGATCCTGCCCAGCGCCTCGACGAGGAACTCGGCGTCGAAGGCCAGGATCCCGGAGTTGATCTCGGCGATCTCGCGCTGCTCGGGGCTGGCGTCCTTCTCCTCGACGATGGCCTCGACGTCGCCCTCGTCGTTGCGCACGATCCGGCCGTAGCCGAACGGGTTGGCCACCACGCCGGACAGGATGCTCACCGCGCGCTGCGCCGCCTCGTGCTCGTGGGCGAAGGCCTGCAGGCTCTCGCCGCGCAGCAGCGGGGTGTCGCCGGCCGCGACGATGACCGTCCCCGTCGCCGAGGCGCCCTCGCCCAGCGCCTCCATGGCGATGCGTACCGCGTGGCCGGTGCCGTCCTGGGTCTCCTGGACCGCCAGCACCGCGTCGGGCACCAGCGCGTGGATGTGCGGGCCGACCTGCTCGCGCTGGTGACCCACCACGGCGACGATCCGCTCCGGCTCGACGGCCTGCACGGCACGCAGGACGTGCCCGATCATGCTGCGTCCGCCGATGGGGTGCAGCACCTTCATCGTCTTGGACTTCATGCGGGTGCCGCCGCCCGCGGCGAGGACGATCACGGTGAGGTTGTCCATGCCCGCAGTCTGCCAGCGACGCCGCTCGGCGGGTCCCGGGGCGGTGAGTGACCCACATTCCGTCGCATTCGAAGGTGGCTGACTCACCGCCTCCGGGGCGCCCGGACGGCAGGATGGGGCGATGGACGACGCGGCGTACGTACGGGAGCTCTTCGCGATCCTGACCAACCCCTCGCCCACGGGGATCGACCCGGCCGACCCGTACGGGCAGGCCGACGACGGGATCGACCGGTACGACGGCTTCGGGCGCGACGTCCGGGTCACCTCGGCGCGGGTGGTAGCGGGCGAGCACGCGCCGATGATGGAGCTCGGCTTCGTCCTCGACCTCCCTGCCGCCCCGGACCTGGACGGCGTACCGGCCGAGGGGTCGTTCCTCCTGCCGGTAGACGCCGAGTGGCGGAGGCTGAGCGGGTA
The DNA here is from genome assembly GCF_054049555.1 of Nocardioides sp. P5_C9_2. NCBI lineage: Bacteria > Bacillati > Actinomycetota > Actinomycetes > Propionibacteriales > Nocardioidaceae > Nocardioides > Nocardioides sp. P5_C9_2. The sequence continues at coordinate 7,338 of NZ_JBFUMD010000129.1, read as the reverse complement.
CGACGACCCGGCCGACCACGCGCCCGAGGTCGCGCGCAGGGTGCAGCGTGCCGCCGCGAGGCACGTGCAGCGACACCGGTTCGGGGCACAGACCCTCTCGACGGCCGCCCTGCCCGACCGTTCCCGGCAGTGGCAGATGCTGCTCGACGGCCTGGCCAAGGAGGGGCAGGTGAGGGAGCCAGCGCCCGGCCGGTTCGAGCTGGCGCTTCGGGGGCAGGATGACCGCTCGCCGGTGGTGACGGTCGTAGTCACCCCAGATCAGTGGGGGCGCGTTGTCCTCCGGCACGGTGTCCATCTCGCGCCGGGGGACTTCTTCATGGAGAAGTTCGGGCCGCTGGACCCGCTGCGGCAGGCGTTCGTGGTGTTCTGGGAGGACGACCTGGTGGCGTCGTCGCGAGAAGAGCTCCCGCCCGTCGACCCGCCGAGAGATCTCCGCTTCGTCCCCGGTGGCCGGTGGTCCACGGAGTCCCACGACGGCACGCGTCACCACCTCGACGAGTTCCCGCCCGAGCGATGAGCAGGGGGGACCGAGCTCCCCGGGTAGGAGTCGAACCTACGTCGCTAGTCCTGATTCAAAGTCAGGCGGGCCCTGCCGGCAGACCAACCGGGGAATGAGGGGCCAAGCCTAGGGCCAGCAAGGCGGGGACTGCGTCCCGGTCCGACGAGCCTTACGATCCGCGGGTGCGAGACATCGTCGCTCGGCTCTGCCTCGTCCTCGCCCTCCTCGCCAGCGGCGTGGTGCTGGTCCGCGGACTCCTCATGACGACCTACTTCGAGCCCACGGGTGACGCACTCGCGGTGGCCGGGCGGGGAGCGCTGTGGCTGTGGCTGGGTACGGGAATGTTGGTCGGACTCGTCCTCGTGGCCCGACGCCGGTGGCGGGTGCCCGTCTGGGTACAGCTCCTGGTGGCCGCATCCGGACCGGTCTGCCTCGTCGTCCATGCACTCGGCTGGATCCCCCTCGTCGCCGCTCCGGTCGTCGCCTTCCTGGTCCTGGCGAGCGGGGCGTGCCTGCTCGTGTCGCCCCGACGACCTTCACGAGACCTCCACAGGGATCAGGGACATTCCTGATGGGCAGTGTCCGAGGTCACCGCTAGCGTGGGCGTCGTGACGGGGGACAGCGAGCAGGTCATCGAGACCACGGGGCTCACCAAGCACTACGGGCAGGTGCACGCCCTGACCGACCTCGACATCGAGGTGGGCGAGGGTGTGACCGGCCTGGTGGGCGCCAACGGTGCCGGCAAGTCGACCCTGATCAAGATCCTGCTGGGCCTGCTCGAGCCGACGTCCGGGAGCGCGCGGGTGCTGGGCCACGACATCGCCACCGGCGGCGAGGAGATCCGCCGGCTGGTGGGCTACATGCCCGAGCACGACTGCCTGCCGCCCGACGTGAGCGCGAGCGAGTTCGTCGTGCACATGGCCCGCATGTCCGGGCTCGGCGCCTCGGCGGCGCGGGAGCGGTCGGCCGACGTACTGCGCCACGTCGGGCTCGACGAGGAGCGCTACCGACCGATGGGGGGCTACTCCACCGGCATGAAGCAGCGCGCCAAGCTGGCCCAGGCACTGGTCCACGACCCGCGCCTGGTCTTCCTGGACGAGCCGACCAACGGCCTCGACCCGGCCGCGCGCACCGACATGCTCACCCTCGTGCGCCGCATCGGCAGCGACTTCGGCATCGCCGTCCTGGTCACCTCCCACCTGCTCGGCGAGCTCGAGCAGGTCAGCGACCACGTGGTCGTGCTCGACGCCGGCCATCTCCTGCGCTCCAGCGCGACCGGCGACTTCCTCGAGCGCACCGGCAGCCTGCTCGTCGAGGTGGTCGGCGGCACGACCGAGCGCGACCGGTTCGGTGAGGCGCTGGCCGCTGCCGGGCTCGTCTGCCGCCCGCGCGGGACCGCGATCGCGGTGGAGCCCGCGCCGGCCGGGCTCTCCGTCCACGACCTGGTGCGCGACACGGCCGCCGACCTGGGCCTGGGGCTGATGCGCCTCCAGCCCGACCGGCGCCACCTCGAGGACGTCTTCCTCGACGACGCGCCGGGCACCACGACCGCGGGAGGCGTGCCGCGTGGCTGACCAGCGCTCCGGAGTCATCCACGACCTGGGCTACCGCCACTACGAGGGCCCACGCGACGGCGTCGGGACCATCGCCCGCACCCTCTACGTCACCGGCCTGCGGCACGCCTTCGGCCTCGGCCGCTCGGGCAGGTCCAAGATCCTGCCCTTCCTGCTGCTGGCCCTGTGCACGCTGCCCGCCGCCATCGTCGTCGGCGTGGTGACCATCGTGGGCCTCTCGGACCTGCCGCTCACCTACGCCGGCTACACCAACCAGGTCCAGCTGCTGGTGAGCCTGTTCGCCGCTGCGCAGGCGCCGGTGCTGTTCTCCCGCGACCTGCGCTACCGCTCGATCGTGCTCTACCTCGCCCGTCCGCTCCCGGCCCACGTCATCGCTCTCACCCGCTGGGCGTCGTTGGCCACCGCGCTCCTCGTCTTCACGGTGCTGCCGCTGCTGGTCCTGTACGCCGGAGGGTTGCTCGCCGGGCTCGACGTCAGCGAGCAGACCACCGACCTCCTGAAGGCGGTGACGCTGCTCCTGCTGGTGGCGGCGATGCTGGCGGGCATCACCGGCTTCATCTCCTCGGTCTCGCTGCGCCGGGGATTCGCCGTGGTCGGCTCGATCGTGGCCCTGGTCGTCGTGCCGGGCGTGGTCACCGCCGTCCAGGCCATCACCGCGCAGGAGGACGCCGACCAGGTGGGCGTCGTCGCCGGCCTGGCCTCCCCGTGGTCGCTCACCAACGGCCTCGCCTCCGCCTGGGACGCCGGGGTCACGGTCTTCACCCCGCCCGACGGCAGCTGGGTCGTGGTCTACCTCGCCGTCGCCCTCCTCGTCGCGGTGGCCGGCGTCGCCGCCATCGTGGCGCGCTTCGCGAAGGTGGGTTCGCGATGAGCACGCTGGTCCTCGACTCCGTGTCCCGCTGGTTCGGCAACGTCGTCGCCGTCAACGACGTCTCGCTCACCATCGCCCCCGGCGTGACGGGCCTGCTCGGCCCCAACGGTGCCGGGAAGACCACCCTGATGGCGATGATGACCGGCTTCCTCGCCCCGTCGGCCGGCACGGTCACCCTCGACGGCGAGCCCGTCTGGCGGCACACCGAGGCCTACCGGCGCATCGGCCTGGTGCCCGAGCGCGAGCTGAGCTTCGGCTACCTCACCGGTCGCCAGTTCGTCCGCGCCAACGCCGACCTGCACCGCCTCCCCGACGCGGCGGCCGCCACCGAGCGCATCCTCGCCGAGGTCGACATGGTCGAGCCGGCCGGGCGACGGCTCGACACCTACTCCAAGGGCATGCGCCAGCGGGTCAAGATCGCCGCGGCGCTGGTCCACGATCCCGCGGTGCTGCTGCTCGACGAGCCCTTCAACGGCGTCGACCCGCGCCAGCGCATGCACCTGATGGACCTGCTCCGCCGCCTCGGCGACGAGGGCCGCACCGTCCTCTTCAGCTCCCACATCCTCGAGGAGGTCGAGCGCCTGGCCCGGCACATCGAGGTCGTCGTCTCCGGTCGGCACGCCGCCTCCGGCGACTTCGGCGCGATCCGCCGCCTGATGACCGACCGTCCGGTGCAGTACGCCGTCCTCTCCAGCGACGACCGCGCCCTTGCCACCCTGCTGATCGCCCAGTCGTCGGTGCGCGCCGTCCGCCTGCGACCCGACGGTGGCCTCGACGTCGAGGTCGACGACCTCGGCAGCTTCGCCGTCGGCCTGCCGCAGTGGGCTCGGGCGGCCGGGCTCACTCTCTACGACCTCTCCCCCAGCGACGAGTCGCTCGAGAGCGTCTTCGCCTACCTGGTGGCCCGATGATCAACGTGACCATCACCAAGCTCGCCGCCCAGGCGCTGCTCGGCCGCCGCCGGTTCTGGCTGCTGCTGGCCTTCCCCGTGCTGCTGGTCGCGCTGACCGCGACCATCGCGGCCCTCACCGACGGCGACGCGGCGTGGCCGCTGCTGCCGGGCCTGGGCTACCCGGTCGTGCTGCCGCTGGTGGCCGTGCTCGCCGCCTCGTCGGTCCTCGGCCCGGAGGTGGACGACGGCTCGATCGTCTACCTGCTCTCCAAGCCGGTCAGCCGGCACGCGGTGGCGCTCAGCAAGTGGGTGGTCGCCTGGGCGGCGACGATGGTCGCCGGGGCGCTCCCGCTCTACGTCTCCGCGCTGGTGGCCGGTGGCGGTGACCGGGCGACGGCCGCAGGTCTGGCGGCCGTGGTCGCCGGGACGACGTACTCGGCACTCTTCCTCGCCGTCTCCGCGATCACCCGCCACGCCGTGATCGTGTCGCTGCTCTTCGTCCTCATCTGGGAGGGGTTGCTCGGCAACCTCCTCAGCGGGGTGGCGTGGCTCAGCGTCGCCCAGTGGGGGCTGCGCATCGGTCACGAGGTCTCCACCGAGCTGCCCGACCCGACCAACGTCCCGTGGGCCGTGCTGGCCAGCGTGGTCGTCACGGTCGGCGGGGTCTGGTTCTGCGGCGACCGGCTGCGGTCGTTCTCCCTCCGCGGCGAGGACTAGGGTCGACCGCGTGGACCTGCCCGTGATGCCGCCCGTCCAGCCGATGCTCGCCAAGGCGGTCGCGGGGATCCCCGACCCGGCCAAGCACGGGGGCCTGAGCTTCGAGCCCAAGTGGGACGGCTTCCGTTGCATCGTGTTCCGCGACGGCGACGAGGTCGAGCTGACCAGCCGCAACACCAAGCCGCTCACCCGCTACTTCCCCGAGCTCGTCGCCGCCATCAAGGAGCAGCTGCCGGAGCGGGTCGTGCTCGACGGCGAGGTGTTCGTGGCCGTGGGCCAGCGCCTCGAGTTCGAGGTGCTGCAGGAGCGCATCCACCCCGCGAAGTCCCGCGTCGACATGCTGGCCGAGAAGACACCCGCCGGGTTCGTCGCCTTCGACCTGCTCGCCCTCGGCGACACGTCGTACCTCGACCGGCCCCTCGCCGAGCGCCGGGCGGTGATGGAGGAGGCGCTCGCGCACCTGGACGGACCGTGCTTCCTGACCCGCACGACCACGGACCCGGTCGAGGCGGGGACGTGGTTCGAGGAGTTCGAGGGCGCCGGGCTCGACGGCGTGATCGCCAAGCCGCTCGACGCGCCGTACGTCCAGAACGGTCGCACCATGATGAAGGTCAAGCACGAGCGCACCGCCGACGTCGTGGTCGCCGGCTACCGCGAGCACAAGACCTCCACCGCCGAGACGCCGCTGCTCGGCAGCCTGCTGCTCGGCCTGTACGCCGACGGCGAGCTGCAGCACATCGGCGTCAGCGCGTCCTTCACCGCCGCCCGCCGGGCCGAGCTGATCGAGGAGCTCGCACCGCTGGTGTGCCCGATCGAGGAGCACCCGTGGGGGAAGTGGCAGGAGTTCCTCACCGCCAACCCCGACCGGGTCCCCGGCACCCAGAGCCGCTGGAGCGCCGGCAAGGACCTGGGCTTCACCCCGCTGCGACCCGAGCGGGTGCTCGAGGTGAAGTACGACCACATGGAGGGTCGCCGCTTCCGGCACACCGCCCAGTTCAAGCGGTGGCGCCCGGACCGTGACCCGGAGTCGTGCGGCTACGACCAGCTGGAGGAACCGGTGAGCTACGACCTGGCTAGAATTCTGAGTGGAGGCGATTCCCTTGAGTGAGACCAGCGACAACGGCACCCCGGACGTCACGGGCGACGACATCAACGACGGGCAGGGCACCTACGACGTGGTGCTCCTCGTCGAGCAGGGGTTGAGCCGGCAGGACGCCGAGCAGGTGCGCTCGCTGCACAGCGAGATCGTCGACCAGGTCATCTACCACGTGCTCATGCCCCTCGAGGACGCCGCCGCGCGCGTCGAGGCGTCGGTCGGGATGCTGGGCGCCGGCGACGTCATGTCGGCCCCGGCGATGGCGATGAGCGAGGAGGAGCTGGAGGCAGTCCGCGAGGAGTGCCGCGAGCACTCGGACCGCGACCTCTCCATCACCCTGTCGGCTCTCGCCGCCGCCGGCGCGACCGCCCGGGGCGCCGTGACCGGACAGCCGCCGGTCGACGCGCTGACCGCGAAGATCGCCGAGGTCGGTGCCCGCGAGGCGATCATCCTCACCCGCCCGCACGTGGTCGCCGAGTTCTTCCACGTCGACTGGACCTCCCGCGCCCGTCGCAAGGTGGGCGTCCCCGTCCTGCACCTGCTCGAGCAGGAGAACTTCGACCAGCAGGCAGGCGGCACCGGCGAGGGCATCACCGGGCTCTGAGCCCGACCCCTAGGGTGGCGGCGTGAAGATCGCGCCCCGCCTGAACCGCTCCGGCCCGCGTCGATCCGGTCGGCTGCGGGTCGGCTTCCTGCTCCTCAACCTCGACGGCATGGGCGGCACGTCCCGCTCGGCGATCACCCAGGCCAACGCCCTGGCCCGGCGCGGCAACGTCGACGTCCGCATGCTCTCGGTCACCCGCACGGCCGACGAGCCGCACTACTCGATCGACCCGGCGGTCACGGTGGAGCACCTCGTCGACGTGCGCGAGGACGACCCGCGGCACCGCCGCCCCTCCCTCCTCGTCCCCGCCCGCTGGGACGGGCAGTTCTCCGCGCTCACCGACGTCGGGCTCGAGGCCGCGCTGCCCGACCTCGACGTCGACGTCCTGGTCACCGTCACCCCGGCGCTCCTGGCCGCGGCGATCATGCTGGTACGTCGCGAGGTCGCCGTCGTCCACCAGGAGCACCGCTCGTCCGCGGACCGGGTCGGCGGGATGGAGCCGTTGCTCGCCTTCGCCCCGAGGGCCGCCACGGTGGCGCTGCTCACCGAATCGGCCGCGTCGTGGCTGCGCGCCGAGCTCGGGGACACCGCGCCGGAGATCGTGGTGATGCCCAACCCGCTGCCGATCGCCCCGCAGGCCCGCTCGCCGCTGGACTCGCGGACCATCGTGAGCGCGGGTCGCATCGTGGCGGAGAAGCAGTTCATCCACCTCCTGCGGGCCTTCGAGCAGATCGCCGACGACGCCCCCGGCTGGCGGCTGCGGATCCTCGGCGACGGCCCCCTCCGCGAGGAGCTCCTCGCCCACGCCGCCAAGGCCGGACTGGCCGGCCGGGTCGAGCTGCCCGGTGCCGTGCCCGACATGGCCCCGGAGTGGGCGCGGGCCGCGGTCTGCGCGATGTCGTCGAAGACCGAGGGCTTCCCCCTGGTCGCCCAGGAGGCGATGTCGGCCGGCGTGCCGGTGGTGACCTACGACTGCCACTCCGGCCCGCGCGAGCTCGTCGAGCACGAGGTGTCCGGTCTGCTCGTCGGCGCCGGCGCGAAGGCCGGGCTCGCCGCGGCGCTCCGCCGGGTCGCCACCGAGGACG
>NZ_JBFUMD010000128.1:0-8465 GCF_054049555.1 Nocardioides sp. P5_C9_2 | reverse complement strand
ACGCACCCCAGGGCGCCGACGCCCCGCGGGGGGACGGCGGGGGGCTCACGCCCGCCCAGCGACGCGCCCTCGCCGACACCGGCACGGTGCTGCGGACCCCGGGCCAGACCTCCGACGGCGTCCGCGGGGACATCGCGAAGCCGTGGCCGGCAGGTCGGCGGGCGAAGGCCCGGGTGACCAGCGACGTCACCTACGACATCGCCCCGGGCATCCAGATCCGCGAGTGGGACCAGGTCGACGCCCGCGGTCCGATCCGCGCCAACCTGCTCACCGTCGACCTCAACGCCACCAACATCTCCGTCGACCACATCGGCAGCAAGTACGCCGTGCGCCGCAAGACCGTGAGCCAGTACGGCGCCCTCGAGGGCGCCATCGGTGCCGTCAACGGCGACTTCTTCGACATCTCCGACACCGGGGCCGCCCTCGGCCCCGCCGTGGACCGCCAGCGGGGCATCATCCACGGACCGGCCACCGGCTGGATCCCGGAGAACGCGACCTTCTACCTCGACTCCACCGGCTACCACGTGGGCCCGATGGTGACGAAGACCAAGCTGCGCCAGCGCCCCCGGTGGCCCGTCTCCGGCCTCAACGCCGCGACCGTCGCCGACAACACCCTGGGCCTCTACACCTCGGACTGGGGCTGGACCAAGGGCTACTCGGTGACMGACGGCGACAAGGACGTCCGCGAGGTCGTCGTGGTCGACGGCCGGATCAAGTCCAACAAGGCCGTGCTCTCCAAGGGCAAGAAGGTCCGGGGCCAGGTGCTCGTGGGCCGCGGCTCCGCCGCCAAGATGCTCAAGCAGCTCAAGGTCGGACGCAAGGCGACCTTCAAGTACAAGACCAAGCCGAGCGCCACCATGGCCGTCTCGGGTGACCGGGCCATCCTGCTCGACGGGGTGCGTACGGTCGTCAACGACCGCCTGCTGCACCCCCGGACCTCGGTGGGCATCGACACCGACGGCAACAAGCTGCTCTTCCTCGTCATCGACGGCCGCTCCGCCTACAGCCGGGGGTACACGATGGTGGAGCTCGCCACCATGATGACGGCGCTCGGCGCGGAGAACGCCCTCAACCTCGACGGCGGCGGCTCGTCCACCATGTACTCGCGCAAGGTGACCGGCGAGATGGGGCTCATCAACGAGCCCTCCGACGGCTACGAGCGCAAGGTGGCCAACGCGGTCGGGATCTTCTACGACGGGGTCTTCCCGCCGATCACGCCTCCCGTGGTGCCCGCTCCGACACCGGTCCCTGCTCCGGTTCCGACGCCGGTCCCGACGCCGGTCCCGACCCCGGCTCCCTGACGACCGGCCCTACGGGGTTTCGACGAGGAACAGCGCGACCGAGGTGACCGCGACGAGGCACTGCACCCCGGACTTGGGCACGATGCCGCGCACCTCGTAGCCCTCGAAGGTCTGGGTGAGCTCGATGCCCGTCGGCTCGTCGCACCCCACGGCCACCACCGCGCCCATGAGGGTCTGGCCGTCCGGGACGTCGGTCTCCCGCACCGCCGCCTCCACCTGCGGACCGAGGTCGGCACCGAGGGGCGCGGTGAGCTCCTCCACCGCGTCCCGGTCCACCAGGGGGACGGGTCGTGGCGTCACCTCCCCGTCGGCGTTCGAGGCACTGACGATGAGCGCCGTGGTGGTCGACGCCTTCTCCCCGGCCACCAGGACGGCACCGCCGCCGGTCGAGGTGTCACCCTCGCTTGAGGTGTCGCCGTCGCTCGAGGTGTCACCCTCCCCGCCTGTCGCGCTCGACGAGTCGCCCGGACCGGGCGTGCCCTCCTCGCTCGCGCTGCTGCTGGAGGTGGGCTCGGTCGCGCTGTCGACCGACCCGCTCCCGTCGGACTGGCCACAGCCCGAGAGGACGGCGGCGGCGAGGGCTCCCGTGAGGAGGAGGCGGGCCGGAGCACTGCTCAACATGTGCGTCATGGTGACTGGGACGATAGCGACGCCGCAGGCGTTCCCGACACCCCGGCGACCTAGGCTCGCCGCATGCCTCGCTTCACCCGTGCCGAGCTCGAGTCGTTCCGCGACGCGGAGGTCCCCGACCTGCTCGGCCCCGGCCTGCGGTTGCTGTTCGTGGGGATCAACCCCGGGCTGTGGACCGCTGCGACGGGCACGCACTTCGCGCACCCGGTCAACCGCTTCTACCCGGCGCTGCTCGAGGCGGGCATCCTCGAACGACGCATCGACCCGGCCGCCGGGATGACCGAGGCCGACCGGGACCTCGTGCGGAGCCGGGGTATCGGCATCACCAACATCGTCCGCCGGGCCACGGCCCGGGCCGACGAGCTGACGCGCGACGAGCTGCGCCTCGGGGCGGTCGAGCTCACCGCTCTCGTCGAGGAGACGCGTCCGCGCGTCGTGGCCGTCGCCGGGATCACGGCGTACCGCCAGGCGTTCGGCGTGCCCAGGGCCGTGGTCGGGGAGCAGCCCGAGACACTCGGCGGAGCCCGGCTGTGGGTCGTGCCCAATCCCAGCGGCCTCAACGCGCACCACACGGTCGCCACCCTGGCCCGGGCCTACGCCGAGCCGGCGCGGGCCGCGGGGGTGCTCGGCTGAGCGGTGCCCTCACCCCGACCACGGCTCCTCGTCGCGGTCGGGCCGGCCGGTCGCCCCGACCCCGGACTCGATCTCGCCCTCGAACACCTCGGACGCCTCCACCATGAGCACGGCCCGGGACCGACCGTGCCCGGGCAGCTCGACGGTGCCGTCGACACCGTGCGCCTGCTCGAGGAACTCCGCCAGCAGGAACCTCAGCCAGGCGCCGGCCGTCACCACGCCGGCCCGTCCGGCGAGGCGGAGGCAGCAGCCGTCGRCGCACGGCACCCAGGGGCAGGGCCCGGGTGGCTGTCCGGGCCAGATCCGGGCCATCCGACGCGGCAGGGCGAGTCGGGCACCCGCATGGTCGTGCACCGGGTGCCGGCCGAAGCCGGCCAGGAAGACGACGTCGTCCCGCGGCAGCGGGGGCGTCACGCGCAGGCGGTCACGACCGGGGCCGCGATCGGTGTCGGGGATGTGAGGGGCCATGTCGGGACCATCCCGACCGGCACCGACGACCACGCCTGGGCGGCGTACGACTGTGGAGAGGCACGGGCCGGCGTCGGGCTGTGGACGATCGACGGCCCTCGGGCACGCCGCACCCCAGCCTTCCCCCTCAGCCTGTGGGTCGTGCGTGCACGCTCAGGCGGGACAGGGCAGRCTGGGCGCGTGTCCCCGTCCGAGAACGCCTCCGCCGACGCCCCCGTCACCCACGGTGCCCGCCACGCCGCCGGCCGTGACGGAGCTCCCCCGCCTGACGACCAGCCGGTGCGCGAGGCCGTGCGGGAGTACGCCGCGCTGCAGCCGGGCCTGGTGCCGGTCACGGCCCGCTTCGTGGAGCTCATCCGGACCCTGCTCGACGACGCGGGCATCAACTACCTGAGCGTCGACGGTCGCACCAAGAGCGTCGCGTCCTTCGCCGCCAAGGCCGCCCGCACGGTCGACGGACGCCTCCTCTACCCCGACCCGCAGCGCCAGATCACCGACCAGGTCGGGGTCCGGGTCATCACGTACGTGCACGCCGACGTGGCCGCGGTCGCCGGGCTGCTCGACGACGAGCTGCAGATGCTCGACGACCGTGACCTCGGCCAGGAGACCGCCCGCGAGGGCCGCTTCGGCTACGCGAGCCGCCACCTCCTCGTGACGCCCGACGACCCCGCGCCCGCGACGTACGACGACCTGGCAGGTCACCGTGCCAGCGTGCAGGTGCGCACGGTGCTGCAGCACGCGTGGGCCGAGTTCGAGCACGACATCCGCTACAAGGGCACGGTCCCGGCCGAGCACGCCCCCGACCTGGACCGGCGCTTCACACTCGCAGCCGGGCTGCTCGAGCTCGCCGACCACGAGTTCTCCGCGATCCGCGAGCGTCTCCAGGCCGCGGCACCCCTCCAGCCGCACGAGGAGGACCCGAGCGACCCGCGGATCAGCGCGCAGGAGCTGGCCACCTTCCTCGCCGGGCAGTACGCCGACGCCGGCTGGTCACACACCGACCACTACGGCTGGATCGCCGGGCTTCTCCTCGAGCTGGGCGTCACGTCGCTCGACGAGCTGGGCGGGCTCCTCACCTCGGTCGACCCGGACGCGATCATCCGTCGAATGGGCTACCGCTACCCGGCCGGAGCCGTCCGCCGCCTCGACGACGCGCTGCTCGCGATCTTCGGACGCCAGTACGTCGACCTCACGGGCAACGCACACCGGGTGCCGTTGCTGACCGCGCGGCTCGAGAAGCTGAGCACGCCCGGCGGGTGACCTTGCACCAAATAGGGTGAGCCCATGCGCCTGCCGACCTGGACCACCTACACCCCGATCCTGGCCGCGGTCATGCTGGTGCTCACCTGGGGGCGCTATCCCCCAGCGGTCGTCCTCACCCTGGTGGCCGTCCTCCTCATGGGCGCGGTCGTCAGCGCCGTCCATCACGCGGAGGTGGTGGCCCACAAGGTCGGCGAGCCCTTCGGGTCCCTGCTGCTGGCGGTCGCGGTGACCATCATCGAGGTCGGCCTGATCGTCACCCTGATGGTGACCAGCAAGGGCGACACCTCGGGGCTCGCGAGGGACACGGTCTTCGCCGCGGTGATGATCACCGTCAACGGCATCATGGGCCTGTCGCTGCTGGTGAGCGCGAGGAGGCACCGGATGGCGGTGTTCAACCCCGAGGGCACCGCGTCGGCGCTGACCACCGTCATCATCCTGGCCACCATCTGCCTGGTGCTGCCGACCTTCACCACGTCGCAGAGCGGGCCGGTGTACTCCGGCACCCAGCTGGCCTTCGTGGCCGTGGCGTCCCTGGTGCTCTACGGGATGTTCGTGGTGACCCAGACCGGCCAGTACCGCGACTTCTTCCTCCCGGTCGGTCGCGACGGCGCCACGCTCGACCAGGACGGCGACGGGCACGCCAACCCGCCGACCCGCCGTGCCACCCTCTCCAGCCTGGCCCTGCTCGTGGTGTCCCTGGTCTCGGTGGTCGGCCTGGCCAAGGTCGAGTCCCCCTCGATCGAGAAGGCCGTCGACGCGGTCGGCTTCCCCAACGCCGTCGTCGGCGTCGTGATCGCGCTGCTGGTGCTGGCTCCGGAGTCCATCGCCGCCGTCCGTGCTGCCGCCCGCGAGCGCGTGCAGGTCAGCCTCAACCTGGCGCTCGGCTCGGCGATGGCGTCCATCGGGCTCACCATCCCGGCCATCGCGATCGCCTCGATCTGGTTGGACGGGAAGCTGGCCCTCGGTCTCGACAGCGTGCAGATCGTGCTGCTCTTCATGACGGTGATCGTCAGCATCCTCACGGTGCTGCCGGGTCGCTCGAAGCCGCTGCAGGGCGGCGTGCACCTCGTCGTGCTGGCCGCCTTCGTGTTCCTGACGATCGCCCCCTGACGCGGGGCGACCGCCCCGACCGGCACCTTGGGGCACCAGCGACAATGGTGGCGTGACCGAGGAGCAGCAGCCGCGCCGCGCGCGCCACCTGATGGACCCGAACGCACCCCGCCGCACCCTCGCCGAGCGCGAGCGCGAGCAGAAGTCGCTCTCCCGGGTCCAGCGCTGGGTGATGTCGGTCCTCGCCGTCACGACGATCCTGCACCTCGAGGTGGGCCTGATCGTCGCCGCGTACTTCCTCGACGACCCCCGCCCGGGCGCCCGCGTCGGCCTGTGCCTGATCGCCGGCGCCTTCGGTGTCATCGGCGTCGCCCTCGCCTTCCTCATCCACGGCAGGCGCCCACTCACGCCGTGGCTGCTCGTCGGGCTGGCCCCCGCCGCGCTCGGCGTCTGGCTGGTCACGCGCTGAGCACCGCCCCGCGTCGTGCGAACGGGCCGGTCCTGCCGGGTCTGCTGATCACCGCGCTCCTGCTCGCCGGCATCGTGTTGCTCCACCCGGGCAGCGAGATGGCCCGGGTGCGCGAGCTGTTCGGGCTCGGCGACGACCGGTTGCGCGAGATCCCGTCGTACGCCGTGGGCGAGGGGTCCTTCGCGTTCGCCGAGACCCAGCCCGGCAGCGACGCACCGGTCGGCTACAGCCCGTGCCGGGCGATCCCCTACGTCGTCAACCCCGAGGGGGCTCCCGAGGACTGGGGTCCGCTGATCCGGGACGCGGTCGAGTCGACCAGCCGCGCGAGCGGCCTGGAGTTCGACTACCAGGGCGAGTCCGATGCCCGTCCCGGGTCGTACGACGACGGCTTCCTGGCCGGCGACCCGCCGCCGGTGCTGGTGGCATGGGCGGCCCCCGCGGAGGTGCCGGACCTGGAGGGCGACGTCGTGGGGCTCGGCGGCAGCGCGTCGTACGACGTCCGGCCGGGACTGCGGCAGTACGCCACCGGGGTACTCACCCTGGACCGCGACCAGTTCGACGTGAGCGGCTGGATCCCCGGCGCGCGCGAGCCGCTGGAGGCGGTCGTCCTGCACGAGCTGGGGCACCTCGTCGGCCTGGCGCACGTGGACGACACCGGCGAGCTGATGCACCCCACCAACACCCGCACCACCTACGGCCCGGGCGACCTCGAGGGCCTCGCCCGCCTCGGCGACACGCCCTGCCACTAGCCCGGGGTCGCTAGGTTCGTCGCATGTCGTACGACGCCCTCGGCACCCGCGCCCACCCCACCCTCGGACTCGACACCTTCGGAGACGTCGCGCTCGACGCGGAGGGTCGGCCCGGCGACCACGCCGAGGTGATCCGGCAGGTCGTCGCCGAGGGCGTGCTGGCGGACCGGGTCGGGGTCGACTACCTCGGGCTCGGCGAGCACCACCGCGCCGACTACGCCATCTCGGCACCCGACGTGGTGCTGGCCGCGATCGCCGGACAGACCGGTCGCATCCGGCTCGGCACCGGCGTGACGGTGCTCAGCTCCGACGACCCGATCCGGGTCTACCAGCGCTTCGCGACGCTGGACGCGATCGCGCCGGGGCGCGCGGAGGTGCAGCTGGGTCGCGGCTCCTTCATCGAGTCCTTCGGCCTCTTCGGGCTCTCGCTCGACGACTACGACCGGCTCTTCGCCGAGAAGCTCGACCTGTTCTCCGCTCTGCAGTCCGAGGAGCCGGTCACGTGGGAGGGCACCATCCGTCCGCCCCTCGAGGGCAAGCAGGTCCACCCCACCACGGCCGCAGGCCGGCTGCCCGCCTGGATCGCGGTCGGCGGCACGCCCGAGTCGGTCGTCCGTGCGGCGCACTACGGCATGCCGCTCGTCCTGGCGGTCATCGGCGGCTCCCCGCGCGGATTCGTGCAGTTCGCCGACCTCTACCGCCGGGCGCTGGTCGAGTACGGCCGCGAGGAGCTGCCCGTCGGCATGCACTCGCCCGGCCACGTCGCGGCCACCGACGAGCTCGCGCGCGAGCAGCTCTACCCGCACCAGGCCGAGCTCTACACGCGGCTGGGCCGCGAGCGGGGCTGGGGTCCGTACTCGCAGATCGCCTTCAACCAGGCCGCCGGCCCCGAGGGGGCGATGTTCGTCGGCTCCCCCGAGACGGTGGCCCGCAAGATCGCGTGGGCGATCACCACGCTGGGCCTGTCCCGCTTCCAGCTGAAGTACTCCGTGGGGGCGCTCCCCCACGAGCAGCGTCTCGAGTCGGTGCGGCTGTACGGCGAGGAGGTCGTCCCGCGGGTGCGGGAGCTCCTCGCCGACGGTGACCGGGCAGTTCCGTAGCGCTGCGGGGCGTCGACCGGGCAGTTCGGGCGCGCTGGATCGTGCCGACCGGGCGGTTCCGTCGCGCTGGATCGTGCCGACCGGGCAGTTCGGGCGCGCTGGATCGTGCCGACCGGGCGGTTCGGGCGCGCTGGGGTACGCCGCGGGCGACCGCACCGGCGGGTTGGCGCGAGGTACGTCSACGGGCTCGGCGCGTCCTGCGTGCCACCCGAGCCGTCGGCGAGCTTCCGGCCCGGYGARGATCCCYCATTGTGAGRATGTCACTCGAACACWTGTTCGACTAGCGTTGTCCYCAGATGCCGGACCCGCTCGGAGGRCCGGCSACACGGGGATCTGCGGGGGGCTGGGATGACGAGTGGACACCTGGTCCAGGACGCCGTCGASGCGATCTCAGCAGCCCTGGACAAGGTCGCCGGCGTCGAGCTCCTCTACCTCGCACCCGCCGAGAAGGCGACCGCGCTGGTCGAGCTGGCGCGCCTGGAGTCGCGGGTCGCCTCGACCCGGCTGCGGCTGCTGGCCGTCGCCGACGACGTCGCCGAGGAGGCCGGCGACCGCGACGTCGCGGCGTGGTTCGCCCGGACCGTGCACTGCGATCGCGGCCCGGCACGCCGCGACCTGACGTTGGCCCGCTCACTGGAGCAGTCGTGGACTCTGTTGGCCGAGGGGCATGCGAGCGGGGAGGTGTCGACCGCGCAGGCCGACGTGATCGCCCGCGCGTTGGACGACCTGCCCGACGACACCCCGACCGACATCGTGGGCAGGGCGGAGCGGGTGCTGGTCGAGCACGCCGCGACCTTCACTC
>NZ_JBFUMD010000127.1:0-8516 GCF_054049555.1 Nocardioides sp. P5_C9_2 | reverse complement strand
CTCGTGTCCGGACCGCCGCAGAAACGTCCCCGGATCACTCCGGAGCCGACACATCCTCCGCCGGCTTCGCGTCCACACCGGCCTCCTTGCGCTGTGCGGCGGAGATGGCCGCAGGCGCCGCCGTCAGGGGGTCGTAGCCCCCGCCGGACTTGGGGAAGGCGATGACGTCGCGGATCGAGTCGGTGCCCGCGAGGAGCGCGCAGATGCGGTCCATGCCCACCGCGATGCCGCCGTGCGGGGGCGCGCCGAACGCGAAGGCGTCGAGCAGGAAGCCGAACTTCTCCTGCGCCTCCTCCTCGGTGAGGCCCATGACCGCGAAGACCCGCTTCTGCACGTCGTCGCGGTGGATCCGGATCGAGCCGCCGCCCAGCTCGTTGCCGTTGCAGACGATGTCGTAGGCGTAGGCCAGCGCGCTGCCGGGGTCGGTGTCGAACGTGTCGGCGAACTCCGGCTTGGGGCCGGTGAAGGCGTGGTGGACGGCCGTCCAGGCGCCCGCCCCCACGGCGACGTCGCCACTCTCGACCGCGTCCGAGCTCGGCTCGAACATCGGCGCGTCGACGACCCAGGTGAACGCGAAGGCGGACTCGTCGATCAACCCGCCGCGACGGCCGATCTCGAGTCGGGCGGCACCCAGCAGGGCCCGGCTGGACTTGGCGGGACCGGCCGCGAAGAAGATGCAGTCGCCGGGCTCGGCGCCGACGTGGGCGGCCAGTCCGGACTTCTCCTCGTCGGTGATGTTCTTGGACACCGGACCCGTGAGCTCGCCGTCCTCCTGGACCAGGACGTAGGCCAGGCCCTTGGCACCGCGCTGCTTGGCCCAGTCCTGCCAGGCGTCGAGCTTCTTGCGGGGCTGGCTCGCGCCGCCCGGCATGACGACCGCGCCGACGTACGGCGCCTGGAAGACCCGGAAGGGGGTGTCCTTGAAGTAGTCGGTGCACTCGACCAGCTCGAGGCCCATGCGCAGGTCGGGCTTGTCGGAGCCGAACCGGCGCATCGCGTCCGCGTAGGTCATCCGGGGCAGCGGCCGGGGGATCTCGACGTCGATGAGGCGCCACATGGCCGCCAGCACGTCCTCCATCAGCTCGATCACGTCGTCCTGGTCGACGAAGCTCATCTCGATGTCGAGCTGGGTGAACTCCGGCTGCCGGTCGGCGCGGAAGTCCTCGTCGCGGTAGCAGCGCGCGATCTGGTAGTAGCGCTCCATCCCGGCGACCATCAGCAGCTGCTTGAACAGCTGCGGGCTCTGCGGCAGGGCGTACCAGCTGCCCGGCTGCAGGCGCGCGGGCACCAGGAAGTCGCGCGCGCCCTCGGGCGTCGACCGGGTCAGCGTGGGCGTCTCGATCTCGACGAACGAGTGCGCGTCGAGCACGTCGCGCGCCGCCTTGTTGATCTTCGAGCGCAGGCGCAGGGCGCCGTTGGGGCCGCTGCGGCGCAGGTCGAGGTAGCGGTGCTTGAGGCGCGCCTCCTCCCCCACGTCCACGTGGTCGTCGATCGGGAAGGGCAGCGGGGCCGCGGCGCTGAGCACCTCGAGGTCGTCGGCGATGACCTCGATGTCGCCCGAGGGCAGCGCCGGGTTGGCGTTGCCCTCCGGGCGGGCGCTGACCTGGCCGGTGACCTTGATGCAGAACTCGCTGCGCAGGGCGTGCGCGACGGCCTCGTCACGCACCACCACCTGCACGACGCCGCTGGCCTCGCGGAGGTCCAGGAAGGCCACTCCCCCGTGGTCGCGGCGTCGGGCCACCCACCCGGCAAGGGTGACGGTCTGGCCGACGTGCTCGGCGCGCAGGGCGCCGGCGTCATGGGTGCGGATCACGGGTTCTCCTCGGTGTTCACAGGGGTGACGTTCTGGGTGTCGGGCGGGGTGCTGATGCTCGGTCGGAGGTCCGCCTCCGGCGGGCTCCAGGCGGCGGGCTCGGCCTCCACCTGGGCGCCGGAGCGGATGTCCTTGACCTGGTGGGTGCCGTCGGCCTGGACGAACCAGACGAACGGGATGCCGCGGCGCTCGGCGTACCGGATCTGCTTGCCGAACTTGGCGGCGTCCGGCGCGACCTCGCAGGCGATGTCTCGGCGCCGCAGGGCGGCGGCCACGGCACCGCTCGCCGGCCGGGAGTCCTCGTCGACGACCGCGACCAGCACGGCGCTGGGCACCGAGCGGGTGGCGGTCAGGCCGGTCCGCGCGAGCAGGGGCACGACGACGCGGCTCACGCCGAGCGAGATGCCGACCCCGGGGTACGTCGTCCGGCCGTCGCTGGCCAGCGCGTCGTAGCGCCCGCCCGAGCAGATGGAGCCCATCGACTCGTAGCCGTCGAGGCGCGTCTCGAAGACCGTGCCGGTGTAGTAGTCGAGCCCGCGGGCGATCGACAGGTCGGCGGTGACCCGCACGCGGTCGGAGACCAGGTCCGCGCAGCCGCGGACCAGTGCGGCCAGCTCGGCCAGGCCCTCGTCCAGCAGCGGGTGCTCGACGCCGAGGGCGCGCACGGCGTCGACGAATCCGTGGTCGTCGGAGCGGATGGTGGCCAGCCGGAGCACGCGGTCGGCGTTCTCCACCGACAGCCCGGCGTCCTGCAGCAGGAGGTCACGGACCTTGTCGGCGGGCAGCTTGTCGAGCTTGTCGACCAGGCGCATGACCTCGTCGGCGTCCCCCTGGCCGTCGCCACCGCCAGGGCTGATGCCGAGACCCGCGTAGAAGCCCTGGATGAGCTTGCGGTTGTTGACCTGCAGTCTGAAGCCGGGCAGGAAGTCCAGGCGGGTCAGGGCGTCCACCATCACGCGGGTGACCTCGACGTCGTGGTGGAACGCCAGCGAGTCGCGACCGACGATGTCGATGTCGGCCTGGGTGAACTCCCGGAACCGCCCCTCCTGGGGACGCTCGCCGCGCCAGGCCCGTTGGATCTGGTAGCGCCGGAACGGGAAGTCCAGCTTCCCGGCGTTCTCCAGGACGTACCGCGCGAAGGGGACGGTGAGGTCGAAGTGCAGGCCGAGCCCGGCGTGGCCCTCGGCGGACTCCTCGTGCAGGCGGCGCAGGAGGTAGACCTCCTTGGAGGTGTCCCCCTTGCGCAGCAGCTGGTCGAGGGGCTCGACGGCGCGGGTCTCGATGCCGGCGAAGCCGTGCAGCTCGAAGGTGTGCCGCAGGGTGTCGATGACCTGCTGCTCGACGATGCGCTGCGCAGGCAGCAGCTCGGGGAACCCGCTCAGGGGCGTGGGCTTGCTCATGTCTCTCGGCCTCGGTGCTCTACTGGAACGACGGGTCCTGCGTGTCTCCGTGCTGGAGCTCGAGCAGGTAGGGGTTGGTGGCGCGCTCGCGGCCGATGGACGTCTGCTCGCCGTGGCCGGGCAGCACCACGATGTCGTCGGCGAGCGGCAGCACCTTGTCGGTGAGGCTGCGCAGCATGGTGGCGTGGTCGCCGCCGGGGAGGTCGGTGCGGCCGATGGACCCGGCGAACAGCAGGTCACCGGAGAACATGACGTCGCTGATGTCGGCCTCGCCGTACGGCGTCCGGAAGGTCACCGACCCCTCGGTGTGGCCCGGGGTGTGGTCGACGACGAACCGGAGCCCGGCGAGCTCGATCTCCTGCAGGTCCGAGAGCTCCCGCACGTCGTCGGGCTCGGCCCACTCGTGGTTGCCGCCGAGCAGCATCGCGGTGGTCTCCCTGCTCATCCCGGCCATCGGGTCGGTGAGCAGGTGCCGGTCGCGGGGGTGGATCCAGGCCGTGGCGTCGTAGGTGCCGGCGACGGGAGCCACGCACCACATGTGGTCGACGTGCCCGTGCGTCACCAGGACCGACACCGGCTTGAGGCGGTGCTCGCGCACGACCTCCGCGACCCCCGCTGCGGCGTCCTTGCCGGGATCGATGACGACGCACTCGTTGCCCGCGCCGGTGGCCACGACGTAGCAGTTGGTGCCCCAGGGTCCAGCGGGGAAGCCGGCGATGAACACGGGGCAACAGTCCTCAGGGTGAGTCGGGCGGGTGCGGCGAGGAGTCAGCCTACCGAGGCCTGTCGGGGGGGTGACTACGATGGGCGACCATGAGCGCCGACAAGCAGTCCTCGCAGGCTTCCGACTGGGGCCGGGTCACCGAGGACGGCACCGTATTCGTCAGGACCGTCGATGGAGAACGCTCCGTGGGGCAGTACCCCGAGGGGTCCCCCGAGGAGGCGCTGAAGTTCTTCACCGACCGGTACGACGCCCTCGCCTTCGAGGTGCAGCTGCTCGAGCAGCGCATCGGCGCGGGCAAGCTGAGCCCCGAGGAGGCGGCCACCACCGTCAAGGGGCTGCGCGAGCAGGTCGTCGGCGCCAACGCCGTCGGTGACCTCAACGGCCTCGCCGCCCGGCTCGACGCCACCGGCCCGGTGATCGCCATCCAGCGCGACGCCCGGCGGGCCGAGAAGGCCCAGCGCAGCGCCGAGTCACGCGCGGAGAAGGACAAGATCGTCGCCGAGGCCGAGAAGCTGGCCGAGAGCAACGACTGGCGCAACGGCGCCAACCGGCTGCGCGACCTCCTCGACCAGTGGAAGGCGCTCCCCCGCCTCGACCGGGCCACCGACGACACCCTGTGGCGCCGGTTCTCGTCCGCGCGGACGACGTACACGCGACGCCGCAAGGCGCACTTCGCCGAGGAGCACGGCCGCCGCGACGGCGCCCGCGTCGTCAAGGAGCGGCTCGCGACCGAGGCGGAGAGCCTGGCCACGTCGACCGACTGGGGCCCGACCGCGGGCCGCTACCGCGACCTGATGCGCGAGTGGAAGGCCGCCGGTCCGGCGCCCCGGGACGTCGACGACCAGCTGTGGCAGCGCTTCCGGGGAGCACAGGACACGTTCTTCGGTGCCCGCGACGCGGCCAACGCGGAGCTGGACCAGGAGTTCGCCGCCAACGCCGAGGTCAAGGAGGCGCTGCTCGTCGAGGCCGAGGCACTCGTGCCGCGCCTGCGCGGCGAGGACGCGGACCTCGAGGCCGTCAAGAAGGCGTTCCGCGACATCGCCGACAAGTGGGACGAGGCCGGCAAGGTCCCCCGCGACCGGATGAAGGACCTCGAGGGTCGCATCCGCAAGGTCGAGCAGGCCATCCGCTCGGTCGAGGACGACCAGTGGAAGCGCTCGGACCCGGAGAAGTCGGCACGCGCCGACGACATGGTCTCCAAGCTCGAGTCCGGGATCGCCGAGACGCGCGCCAAGCTCGAGAAGGCGCAGGCCGCCGGCGACGCCAAGCGCACCAAGGACCTCGAGGCCGAGCTCGCCAGCAAGCAGGCCTTCCTCGACATGGCCCGCAAGGCCTCGGAGGAGTTCGGCGCCTGAGTCCCCACCGGGACCAGCGGTAACGCTGTAACGCGCTGTTACACGTGCTCCGCTCCCCACCAGTGGGGTGAGAAGCAGGTGTAACGGCGCGTTACAGCTGGGAGCGTCGTCGTCGGCCGGGGTCAGGACGTGACGCGGTAGGCGTCGAAGACGCCGTTCACCGAGCGGACGGCGCGGAGCACGCTGTCGAGGTGTGAGGCGTCGGCCATCTCGAAGCTGAAGCGGCTCTTGGCCACCCGGTCGCGGGTGGTGGAGAGGGTCGCGCTGAGGATGTTCACGTGGGCGTCCGAGAGCACCATGGTGATGTCGGACAGCAGCCTGGCGCGGTCGAGTGCCTCCACCTGGATGTTGACCAGGAAGGTCGACTGCGACGTGGGCGCCCACTCGACCTCGAGCAGCCGTTCGGGCTGGCTCTCGAGGTTGCCGGCGTTGGTGCAGTCCTTGCGGTGGACCGAGACGCCACCGCCCTTGGTCACGAAGCCCAGGATGGGGTCCGGCGGGACGGGGGTGCAGCACTTGGCCAGCTTGACCCACAGGTCCTCGACGCCCTTGACGATGACTCCGGCGTCGCTGGACGTGGGCTTGGTGCGGCCCCGGCGGCCGGTGATGGTGACACCCTCGGCGAGGTCCTCGGCGGCCCCGTCGTCGCCGCCGTGCAGGTCGATGACCTTGCGTACGACGGCCTGGGCGCTGAGGTTGCCCTCCCCCACGGCGGCGTACAGCGCGGACACGTCGGCGTGGTTGAAGTGCACGGCGACGAGCGACAGCGACTCGTGCGTCATCAGGCGCTTGAGGGGCAGGCCCTCCTTGCGCATCATCCGCCCGATCTGCTCCTTGCCGCGCTCGATCGCCTCCTCGCGCCGCTCCTTGGTGAACCACTGGCGGATCTTGGAGCGCGCTCGGGGGGACTTGACGAAGTTGAGCCAGTCGCGCGACGGGCCGGCGCCGGGCGCCTTGGAGGTGAACACCTCGACCACGTCACCGTTGTCGAGGGACGACTCCAGGGGCACCAGGCGACCGTTGACCCGGGCCCCGATGGTGTGGTGGCCGACCTCGGTGTGGACGGCGTACGCGAAGTCGACCGGGGTGGAGCCCACGGGCAGCGGCATCACGTCGCCGCGGGGGGTGAAGACGTAGACCTGGGCGCGGTTCATCTCGAAGCGCAGCGACTCCAGGAACTCGCCCGGGTCCTCGACCTCGCTCTGCCAGTCCATGAGCTGGCGCAGCCACGACATGTCGTCGAGGTCGCCCGGCCGGTCGGTGTCGACGCCGGCCTTGCCGTCCTCCTTGTACTTCCAGTGCGCCGCGACGCCGTACTCGGCGCGACGGTGCATGGCGAAGGTGCGGATCTGCAGCTCGACCGGCTTGCCCTGCGGGCCGATGACCGTCGTGTGCAGCGACTGGTACATGTTGAACTTCGGCATCGCGACGTAGTCCTTGAAGCGCCCCAGGACCGGGTTCCACCGCGAGTGCAGGACACCGAGGACCGAGTAGCAGTCGCRGTCCTCCTCGACGAGGATCCGGATGCCGACCAGGTCGTAGATGTCGGAGAACTCGCGGCCCCCGACGATCATCTTCTGGTAGATCGAGTAGTAGTGCTTCGGGCGTCCGGTGACCTTGGCCTTGATCTTCGCGTCGCGCAGGTCGGACTCGACGCCGGCGATCACCTCGGCGAGGAACTGGTCGCGCGAGGGTGCCCGCTCCGCGACGAGCCGCACGATCTCGTCGTACATCTTGGGGTGCAGGGTCGCGAAGGCGAGGTCCTCGAGCTCCCACTTGAGGGTGTTCATGCCGAGCCGGTGGGCCAGCGGGGCGTAGATGTCGAGCGTCTCGCGGGCCTTGCGCTCCTGCGTCTCGGCCTTGAGGTAGCGCAGCGTGCGCATGTTGTGAAGCCGGTCGGCGAGCTTGATGACCAGCACCCGGATGTCGCGTGACATCGCGACGATCATCTTGCGGATGGTCTCGGCCTGCGCGGAGTCGCCGTACTGCACCTTGTCGAGCTTGGTCACGCCGTCGACGAGGACGGCCACCTCGTCGCCGAAGTCCTTGCGCAGCTGCTCCAGCGTGTACGGCGTGTCCTCGACCGTGTCGTGCAGCAGTGCCGCCACCAGGGTCGGCTCGGTCATGCCGATGTCGGCCAGGATCGTGGTGACCGCCAGCGGGTGGGTGATGTAGGGGTCGCCGCTCTTGCGCATCTGCGAGCCGTGCATCTGCTCCGCGACCCCGTAGGCGCGCTCCAGCAGGGCGAGATCGGCCTTGGGATGGTTGGTCCGCACGGCCCGGAGGAGGGGCTCGAGCACGGGGTTGCCGGTCGGCGCCTTCGCCCCGATCCGGGCCAGTCGCGACCGCATGCTGCGGGCCGAGACGGGCACGTCCGCGGACCGCTCGCGCGGTACCGGTGTCGTGATCTCCTCGGCCATTCGCCCAGTCTAGTGACGACCCTCGCGCGGCGGGGGCCGGACTGCCGAGGTCAGACGGTCATCAGGGCGGTGAGGGGCAGCCCACCGACCCCGTCGCGGCCCGTCAGGAAGCTCAGCTCCATCAGCACCGCCACGCCGACGCACGTCCCGCCGCACCGCTCCACGAGCGCTCGCGTCGCCGCCACCGTGCCCCCGGTGGCGAGCACGTCGTCGACGAGCAGGACCCGGTCGCCGGGAGCGATGGCGTCGCGGTGCAGCTCGAGGGTCGCCTCGCCGTACTCGAGGGAGTAGGAGACGGCGTGCGTCTCGCGCGGCAGCTTGCCCGCCTTGCGTACCGGCACGAACCCCGCGCCGAGCTCCAGGGCGACCGGCGCGGCCAGGATGAAGCCGCGGGCCTCCATGCCGACCACCTTGTCCACGACGCCGACGCCCGAGGCGTCCCGTCCGGCCGCGGCCAGCGCCCCCACGACGGACCCGAAGGCCTCGTGGTCGGCCAGCAGCGGGGTGATGTCCTTGAACACCACCCCCGGCTCCGGGTAGTCGGGGACGTCGATGATCAGCCGGTCGAGGTGCGCCCGGGCCTCGCTGCTCACTTCTTGCCGCGCTTGGAGCGGGACTGTCGCGTGGGCTGCACGCGCCCTGAGGACGCGCTCTGCTTGACCGGTCCGTGGGCCGGCGGAGCGACCCGCCCCTTGCCGGAGGCCTCCTGGCGCCGTGGCGGAGCCGTCACCGGACGACGTCGTACGACGCCGTCGGGGTCGACGTCGCGCGGGTCCGGCGGCGGCGTGGCGTCGCGGTCGGCGG
>NZ_JBFUMD010000126.1:0-8529 GCF_054049555.1 Nocardioides sp. P5_C9_2 | reverse complement strand
TGCGCGTTCCAGATCCGGGCGCCGTCCATGTGGAGCCGGCAGTCGACTCCGTCGGCCCAGTCGCGCAGCGCCCGCAGGTCCTCGACCGGCAGCACCGCGCCCCCGGCGAAGTTGTGGGTGCACTCCACCGACACGGCGGCGGTGGCGACGAAGAACGGCCCCATGTCCGGGGCGTACAGGCGCTGGATCGCAGGCAGGTCCACCTGGCCGCGAGGATCCGTCCAGGTGCGCATGGTGAGCCCGGTGATCGCGCCGTGTGCACCCAGCTCGGCGCGGGCGATGTGGGCGCTGGACTCGCACAGCACCTCCTGGCCGACGCCGACCAGGCTGCGGACGGCGAGGACGTTGGCGAGCGAGCCGGTGGGGGTGAAGAGCGCCGCCTCGTGGCCGAACATCTCCGCCACCCGGTCCTCGAGCGCGTTGACGGTCGGGTCCTCCGCGTAGACGTCGTCGCCCACCTCGGCGCTCGCCATCGCGGCGCGCATGGACTCGGTCGGGCGGGTCAGGGTGTCGGAGCGCAGGTCGATCACGCGCTCATCCCATCACGGTCGCCCCGGCACGCCCCGCGGAGCGGTGCACAGGCCACATTCGCCGCGCTGGGAATGTGGCTGACTCACCGCTCGACGACGCGCGCACAGGTCGACCCCGCGCGCCCGCGCGGATCAGGCCGTGCGCGCCCGGAGCATCTCGGCGACGAGGAAGGCGAGCTCGAGGGACTGGACCCGGTTGAGGCGCGGGTCGACGACCGACTCGTAGCGGTGCGCGAGCCCGTGCTCGTCGATCTCCTCGCCGCCGCCGACGATCTCGGTGACGTCGTCGCCGGTCATCTCCACCATCATCCCGCCGGGCACGGTGCCGAGGGCGCGGTGCACGTCGAAGAAGCCCTGGATCTCGTCCAGCACGTCGTCGAAGCGACGGGTCTTGTAGCCGGTCGACGCCTCGAAGGTGTTGCCGTGCATCGGGTCGCTGACCCAGGCGACCTGCACGCCCTCCGCGGTGACCTTCTCGACCAGCGGCGGCAGGCCGTCGCGGACCTTGCCGGCGCCGAAGCGGGTGATGAAGGTGAGCCGCCCCGGCTCGTTGTCAGGGTTGAGCCGGGCCGCGAGCGCGAGCGCCTCGTCGGGGGTCGCCGTCGGGCCGAGCTTGCAGCCGATCGGGTTGCGGATGTGGCGGAAGTACTCGACGTGGGCGCCGTCGAGCTGCCGGGTCCGCTCGCCGATCCACACCATGTGGCCGGAGACGTTGTAGGGCAGCTGGGTGCGCGAGTCGATGCGCGTCATCGCGTGCTCGTACTCCAGCAGCAGGGCCTCGTGGCTGGAGTGGAAGTCGACGCGGTGGAACTCGTCGGGGTCGGCGCCGATGGCCTTCATGAAGGTCAGCGCACGCTCGATCTCGCCGGCCATCAGCTCGTAGCGCTGGGCGTACGGCGACTCGCGGACGAAGTCGTTGTTCCAGGTGTGCACCTGGCGCAGGTCGGCGTAGCCGCCGGTGACGAAGGCACGGACCAGGTTGAGCGTCGCCGCGGACGAGTTGTAGACGTCCACGAGTCGCTGCGGGTCCGGGATCCGCGACTCGGGGGTGAAGTCGAAGCCGTTGACGGCGTCGCCCCGGTACGCCGGGAGGGTGACCCCGTCGCGGGTCTCGAGGTCGCTCGAGCGCGGCTTGGCGTACTGACCGGCCAGCCGGCCGAGCTTCACGACCGGCACCGAGGCGGCGTACGTCAGGACGACGGCCATCTGGAGCAGGACCCGCAGCTTGTTGCGGACATTGTCGGCCGTGACGCCGTCGAACGTCTCGGCGCAGTCACCACCGGCGAGCAGGAACGCCTCCCCGCGGCTGACCGCGGCGATCTTGTCCTTGAGCTCGTCGCACTCGCCGGCGAAGACCAGCGGTGGCGCGATGCGCAGCCGGTCGACCGCCTTGGCCACGGCGGCCTGGTCGGGGTACGTCGGCTGCTGGGCCGCGCCGAGGGCGTGCAACTGCTCGAGGGTGGGGATGGCCTGCCCTGGGGAGGCGAGGGACGGGGCGACTCGAGGGTTCACCCCTCAAGGGTACGGCGACCGGCCGGCGTGCCCGGACCCGTGACCGGTGGGCGGGCCCACCGGTCACGGGCCGCCGCGTCAGCGGACGTCTTCCTCCATGTGCTCGATGTCGCGGAAGCCGGTCTTCTGCGCCCGGACCCCGCGGTTGGTCAGCCACGTGAGCGCCCAGAGCACGATGCCCAGCAGCAGCAGGCCGCCGGCGATCTTGTACTGGATCATGTCCGCCTCGGTGCGCGCCCAGGGACCGAGCAGGTAGGCGCAGCAGACGGCACCGAGGACCGGCAGGTACGTCGGCGCGCGGAACGCCTTCTCGGGCGTCGGGTCGCGGCGCAGCACCATGCAGGCGATGTTGACGACCGTGAAGACGGCCAGCAGCAGCGTGGCCGTGGTGCCCGACAGCGCCCCCACCACCGAGTTGTCGGACATCAGGGTGACCACGGTGATGAGGCCCAGCGCCAGCAGCGTGGTGAAGAGGATCGCGGTCCAGGGCGAGCGACGACCCGGGAGCACCTTGCCCAGGCTGCGCGGCAGCACGTCCTGCTGGGCCATGCCGTAGATCAGCCGGCTCGCCATCAGCATGTTGATGAGGGCGGTGTTGGCGACGGCGAAGACGGTGAGGAACGGGAACAGCTTGTCGATCGGGAGGTCCGGCACCCCGATCTTGACCACGTCCAGCAGGATCCCGGCCTCCGCGTTGGTCGGCTCCGCGATCTGCCCGGCCGGGATGACGGCCACCACCGAGATGGCCACCAGCATGTAGATCACGACCGCGATGCCCAGGCCGGTGAGCATGGTGCGCGGGAAGATCCGCATCGGGTCCTGGGTCTCCTCGACCATGTTGACCGAGTCCTCGAAGCCGACCATGGAGAAGAAGGCGATCGCGGTGGCGACGGTGACGGCCATGAAGAGGCCCTTGTCGTCGGGGTTCTCGAAGACCGTGATGCGGCCGAGGTCGGCGTCGCCCTTGCCCACGACGTAGAAGCCGATGGCGATGACGATGGCCAGCGCCGTCATCTCCACGATGGTGAGCAGCACGTTGAACTTCACGCTCTCACCGACGCCGCGCAGGTTGATCGCGGCCAGCAGCACCATGAACAGCATCGCGGTGATCAGCGTGGTGGTCGTGGACGGGTCGTCGTTGCCGAAGCCGATCAGCAGGTTGGCCGCGAGCAGGTTGGAGGACGTCGACGCGCTGGTGATGCCCGAGCAGACCACGGTGAAGGCGACCAGGAACGTGACGAAGTGGATGCCGAACGCCTTGTGCGTGTAGAGCGCGGCCCCCGCCGCCTGGGGGTACTTGGTGACCAGCTCGAGGTAGGAGAAGGCGGTGACGGTGGCCACCGCGAACGCCACCAGGAACGGCAGCCACGCGATGCCGCCCACCTGCCCGGCCAGCTTGCCGGTGACGGCGTACACGCCCGCCCCGAGGATGTCGCCGACGATGAACAACAGCAGGAGCTTGGGGCCCATCACCCGCTTGAGATCGGGCTCCGCGCCGTTGACGTCAGGCTCGGCGGTACTGCTGCTCATGGCCACTCCCGCTCGTAGTCGTGATGAATGCCATCACTGTGGACTCGCGGGCAGGTGATGGCAAGCACCGCCGTGCCGACCGATCCGAGGACAGCACCGCTGCCGACGACCTAACGTCCCGCCATGGGACTCTTCAGGAAAAGGCCGCCCGTCGCCGACGCCACCGCACCCACGGAGCGTGGCTCCTGCTCGTGCCCCGAGCACGTCCAGCGGTTGCTCGGGGTCGTCGTTCCCGTCGCGGCAGCGTGGGAGGCGGACACCGAGGCGATGACGGTCGGCGAGCTCATCGAGGTCGAGGCGCTCGGCATCGACCCCGCCGAGCTCGTCTGGATCGACGACCAGGAGTCGGGCACCCGGCGCGGGCCGTTCCACTGGCGGCTGTGGATCGGGGACGAGGCACGCACGGCGTACGACGACGACGCCCCGCTCGCGGTCGACGCGGCGCTCCTGGAGCAGCCCGGCATCGAGGTCGTCGACTGGGAGGACCGCGAGGTCTTCCACCTCGCCGCCCCCACCCTGTGCGCCGACGGCGCGCTGGCCGCGGCCGTACGGGCGCTGCTCGACCCGAGGGTCAAGGGCTGATCAGCCGAAGAAGACCTGGGCCTCGGAGTACTCCTGCTCGCCGACCAGCTTGAGCTCGCCGGTGCCCTCGATGAGCGGGACCCGCTCGATCTTCGTCCCGCGCAGCGCCATCATGGTGCCGAAGTCGCCGTCCGCCACGGCGTCGATCGCCTGCAGGCCGAAGCGGGTCGCCAGCCAGCGGTCGAACGCGGTGGGCGTGCCGCCGCGCTGGATGTGGCCGAGCACGACCGCGCGGGCCTCCTTGCCGGTGCGCTGCTCGATCTCGCCGGCGATCCGGTCGCCGATGCCGCCGAGACGCACGTGGCCAAAGGCGTCCTTCTCCCCGCTGACCAGCGTCATGTCGCCGCCGGCGGCCGGGACCGCGCCCTCGGAGACCACGATGATCGGGGCGTACTTGCTCTCGAACCGCGTCTGGACGCGGGCGCAGACGTCGTCGATGTCGAAGGGCTGCTCGGGGATGAGCACCATGCTGGCACCGCCGGCGATCCCGGAGTGCAGGGCGATCCACCCGGCGTGCCGACCCATCACCTCGACGACGAGCACGCGGTGGTGCGACTCGGCGGTGGTGTGCAGGCGGTCGATGGCCTCGGTGGCGATGTTGACCGCGGTGTCGAAGCCGAAGGTGAAGTCGGTGCCGGAGAGGTCGTTGTCGATCGTCTTCGGCACGCCCACGACGTCCACGCCGAGGTCGGCGAGCTTGGTCGCGACGCCGAGCGTGTCCTC
Source organism: Nocardioides sp. P5_C9_2 (assembly GCF_054049555.1). Lineage (NCBI taxonomy): Bacteria > Bacillati > Actinomycetota > Actinomycetes > Propionibacteriales > Nocardioidaceae > Nocardioides > Nocardioides sp. P5_C9_2. Next base: position 3,652 of record NZ_JBFUMD010000126.1, on the reverse strand, counting down.
GCCGCCGATCGCCACCAGGGCGTCGACGCCGTCGCGCTCGAGGTTGGCCCTGATCCGCTCCACGCCCCCGTCGACCTTGAAGGGGTTGGTGCGGCTGGAGCCCAGGATCGTGCCGCCGCGGGGCAGGATGCCGCGGCACTGCTCGACGCCGAGCTCCATGGTCAGACCCTCGAGGGGGCCCTTCCAGCCGTCGCGGTAGCCGACGAACTCGAACCCGTGGCCCTGGACGCCCTTGCGGACGACGGCCCGGATGACGGCGTTGAGGCCGGGGCAGTCCCCGCCACCGGTGAGCACTCCGACGCGCATGCTGATCTCCTCAGGTCGGATCGATCCTCCGCATGTTGGATCGATCAAGAACGTCAGTGAGCGTAGTCACTCCCCCGCCGGGGGCGCCACCATTGCGACCAGGTCGGCCACGGAGTCCACGACCTGGCTGGGGCGGTAGGGGAACGTCTCGACCTGGTCGCGGCTCGTCGAGCCGGTCGTGACCAGGATCGTGCGCAGGCCGGCCTCGAGGCCCGACACGATGTCGGTGTCCATCCGGTCGCCGACCATCACCGTCGTCTCGGAGTGGGCGTCGATGCGGTTGAGGGCGTTGCGCATCATCAGCGGGTTGGGCTTGCCGACGTAGTACGGCGCCCGACCGGTCGCGGTGGAGATCAGGGCGGCGACCGAGCCGGTGGCGGGCAGCGTGCCCTGCTGGCTGGGCCCGCTGACGTCGGGGTTGGTGGCGATGAACCGGGCGCCGGCCTCGATCAGCCGGATCGCCTTGGTGATCGCCTCGAAGGAGTAGGTGCGCGTCTCCCCCAGCACCACGTAGTCGGGGTCGCGGTCGGTCATCACGTAGCCGATGTCGTGCATGGCTGTGGTCAGCCCGGCCTCGCCCACGACGTACGCCGTGCCCTCCGGTCGCTGGTCGGCGAGGAACTGCGCGGTGGCCAGGGCGGAGGTCCAGATCGCGTTCTCGGGGACGTCGATGCCGCTGCCGAGGAGCCGGGCGCGCAGGTCGCGCGGGGTGTAGATCGAGTTGTTGGTGAGCACCAGGAAGCGACGACCGGACGCCTTGAGGGCATCGACGAAGTCGGCCGCGCCGGGGATCGCGTGCTCCTCGTGGACCAGCACGCCGTCCATGTCGGTCAGCCACGTCTCGATGGGGCGGGTCTCGATCGGCGCGTGGGTCGTCATGGCGTCATTGTGTCGTCTCCTCCTCCACCACCGGCACGCCACTAGGGTCGGCGCATGACGTTCTCCATCGTGGCCCGCTCCGACGACGGCGAGTCCTGGGGCGTGGCCGTCGCCTCCAAGTTCCTCGCGGTCGGCTCGGCGGTCCCCGCCGCCGTCGCGCAGGTGGGCGCCATCGCGACCCAGGCCGAGGCCAACGTCAGCTGGAAGTTCGTCGCGCTCGCACACCTCGACGACGGCGCGACCGCCGAGGTGGCCCTGGCCCGCCTCGTCGAGGAGGACGACAAGCGCGATCACCGCCAGGCCGGCATCGTCGACTCCGACGGCAACGCGGCGACCCACACCGGAGCCGAGTGCTACGACTGGGCCGGCGGCGTGACCGGGCCCGGCTACGCCATCCAGGGCAACATCCTGGTCGGCCCCGAGGTCGTCGACGCCATGGAGCTGTCCTGGCAGGGATCGGCGGGACAGCCGATCGAGCGGCGGCTGCTCGACGCGCTGCGCGCCGGGGACGAGGCCGGCGGGGACCGGCGCGGCCGCCAGTCCGCGGCCCTGCTCGTGGTCCGCGAGGACGCGGGGTACGGCGCGGGCGACGACGTCGCCGTCGACCTGCGGGTCGACGACCACCCGGCACCCGTCGGGGAGCTGGCCCGGCTGCTGGACCTCAACGACCTCTACCTCACCGCGTCGTCGGAGGACGAGAAGGTCGCGATCACCCCCGAGCTCGACGCTGAGGTCGCGGGGCTCGTGCAGGCGCAGGGACACCCCGACCTGCGGTCGTGGGTCGGCAGCGAGAACTACGAGATGCGCGTCGGCGACGACGGGTCGTGGATCGACCGGCGGGTGCTGGCGATCCTGCGCGACGCCTAGGCAGGCCTGGTCGCCAGGACGTTGAACTCGTTGTGGGTGAAGGCCTTGCCGGTGAGYCTCGGCAGCGGGAAGCTCCGCCACCGCTGCGGCTCGAGTCCCAGGTCGCGGGCCAGGTCCATCAGGTCCTCCCCCGTCGTCCAGCGCACGTGGGTCGGGTCGGAGGCGTAGCCCCGCTCCTGCGGACAGATGAACAGCACCCGCCCGCCCGGGCGGAGGTAGGGCAGGTAGGACCGCGTCACCTCGAGGCCCAGCTCGGGAGGCATGTGCTCGATGACGTGCGAGACGAGCATGCCGTCGTACGACTCGGGGACCCGCAGGTCGGAGGTCTCCCACTCGGCCGTGGTGAGGGCGGTGAGTCCCCGTGAGCGGGCGATCTCGATGGACGTCTCGTTGTGGTCGACGCCCACGGAGCCGGCCGGCAGCGTCTCCAGGTTCCGTCCGATGCCGCAGCCCACGTCGAGGGTGCGGCCGAGGTCGTGGCGCCGCAGGTTCCAGCGGTACGGCGCCTGGACGTTGAGCACCTGCTTCCAGCGCGCGGTCTCCTTGTCGTGCAGCCGTTTCGCGTATTCCTCGCCCCGCGTGTCGCGCATGGCCACGGACCCTACCGCGCAGGCCACCTCGGTTCGAGGGCTCCGCGGCGCACTAGGTTGGGCGTCCCGCCGGTCCTGCCCGAAGGAGACCGTTGTCCGTCCTTGCCCTCCACGCCGGTACGTCGCACGTCACCGCCGCCGTCGTCGACGCGCGGGGCCGTCTTGCGGCCAGCGCCCGACGGGACGTCGTCCGGCACGTCCCCCGTCCCGGCTGGGCGGAGCTGGCCCCCGAGGAGGTGTGGCTGGCCGCCGTCGCCGCGACCCGCGAGGTCCTGGAGGCGACCGATGTCGCCGACCTGACGGCCGTCGGCATCACCGGTCGGCGTGGTGCCGTGGTGCTGTGGGACCGCGAGACCCTCGGGTCCCCGCGACGAGCGATCACCGCTGACGACCGACGTACGGGTGCCGTGCTCCGGTGGTTGGCCGAGCACGAGCCGCACACCTGGGCGCTGGTGGTGTCGGGGCGCTACGCGATCGGGACCCTCGACTCCTACCTGGTGGCCCGGATGACCCGCGGCACCTGGCACCTGACCGACCCCTCCACCGCAGCCCGGACCGGCCTGCTCGACCTCGGGACGGGCACATGGTCCGTCGAGCTGTGCGACCGGGCGGGGGTGCCCCGCGACGCCCTGCCCGAGCTCGTCCCCAGCTGGGGCGAGGCGGCCCGGACGGAGCCGCGGGCGTTCGTCGGGCTGTCCCTCCCCGTCGCGTCCGTGGTCGACGAGGAGTCGGCGGCACTCGTCGCCCAGTCCGGTCTTGCCCCCGGCTCCGCGGCGTGCGCGCTGGACGAGGAGTCGTCACTGCTGGTGCACACCGGCCCGTCGCTGGTGGCACCTGTCGCCGGGCTCCGGTCCAGCATCGCCTGGCGCTCCGCTGCCGGCGAGGTGGGCTGGGCGCTCGAGGGCGAGCCGTCCGCGGCCGCGCTGGACCTGGTCGTGGGACCCCTGCGCGTCGGCGGACCCGCGGCGCTCGAGGACCGGCGATGCCAACGGGTGGCCGACCTGCTGGGT
>NZ_JBFUMD010000125.1:0-8599 GCF_054049555.1 Nocardioides sp. P5_C9_2 | reverse complement strand
CCGCGAGCGGCGTCCCGACCGGGTGCTGGAGACCAACGTGGAGTTCTGGGCAGCGATCGTCCTCGACTTCGCCGAGGTGCCGCCCACCATGTTCACCTCGATGTTCACCTGCGCCCGCACGGGCGGCTGGTCGGCGCACATCCTGGAGCAGAAGCGCACCGGCCGGCTGATCCGGCCCTCGGCGATCTACACCGGTCCGCCCTCGCGCCCGGCGTCCGAGGTCGACGGCTGGGACGAGGGCTGGGGCGCCTGACCCTCGGTCCGACCGGGTCAGACGGCCGGCGGCGCGAGGGCCTGCTCGACGTACCAGCTCGTGCGGCCCTTGGCGCCGGCCATGCTGAGCGAGACGTGCAGGTGGTCGCGGTGCCGCAGGGTGACCGAGCACCCCTTGCGGGTGCGGCAACCGGAGCTGAGGTACCTCTTCGGCTCGAAGCCGTCCCACGCGGCGTACATCCGGTCGTTCCAGATGACGTACATGATGCCCATCCGGCGAGCCAGCGCGTCGGTGTCACCCAGCTCGTCGTCCGCGAACGCCTCGATGAGGAAGGCGTCGGCGAGCGCCCGGTCGTCGGGGTCCCTGACGTCGAGCATCCAGTCGAAGGCGCGCCCGTCCTTGTGCTCCGACTGCCCGCCGCTCGAGCACGAGCGCAGGGTCCCGCCGTACACGCCGCCGCGGGCCACCAGCCACCGGCCGAGCGCGACGGTGCCTGGCCTGTCCTTGCGGGCGCAGGCCTTCTGCGGCTGGTACCGCGCGTAGGACTCGACGGGCATCGCGTACTTCGCCTGCGCCGGCACCGTGAGCAGACCGGCGCACACCACCAGGCTCGACAGGACGGCGAGCAGCACCACCACTCCCCTGCGCATGTCGCCTCCCGTGATCGACCCGACGCACCGCCGGTCCCGCCGAAAGGCTAGGCGGACCGGGTGGGACGTGTGGGACGAATGGGAAGATCAGACGCCCGACGTACGGCGTGTCGGCTGGACACACCGGACATCGCCGCCGCGCCAGCGTTCAGAGTGGCCTGCGTTCAGAGTGGCCTGCGTTCAAAAGTGACTTGCCGAAGCAGCGGCTGAGCGGGGAGTCCCGGTAGTAGCCGAAGCCGTCGATGCGCTCGTAGCCGGCCGAGGCGTAGAGCCCGATCGCCTCGGGCTGCCGCTCCCCCGTCTCCAGCACGATCGCCTCCGCCCCCGCCCGGCGCGCGGTGAGCTCGAGGTGGGCCAGCATCCGGCGGGCCAGGCCGAGGCCGCGTGCCGCGGGTGCGACGTACATCCGCTTGACCTCGGCGGTGCGCGTGGTGCCGGCCACCGACACGTCCGCACGCCGACGCCACGCGCCCGAGACGACGGGCGTGGCGTCCAGGCGGCCGACGAAGAACATCCCGGTGGGGTCCTCGAACTCGCTGGGGTCGATCGGGGACTCGTCGCGACCGCCGTAGCGCACGACGTACTCCTCCTGCACCTGCTCGACGAGGAGGACCGCGTCGGGGGCGGTGATGGGGAGCCGCTCGATCACCAGCCGCGCGCCCGGCACGGCGGCCTCGACAGGTGGACCCGCTGCCACGACGGGACCGTCGGATGAGAGGCTGTCCACGCTGACAGCGTAGTCAGGGACCTCTCACCACTGACTCCCCGGAAGGCTCCTTTCGTGAACGATGCGATCCAGATCCCCACCGACCTCCTGCCCGCCGACGGCCGTTTCGGCGCCGGTCCGTCGAAGATCCAGACCAGCCACCTCGACGCGCTGGCCGCGACCGGCAGCACGCTGATGGGCACCTCCCACCGCCAGGCACCGGTCAAGAACACCGTCGGCCGGGTGCGCGAGGGTCTTGCGTCGCTCTTCGACCTGCCCGAGGGCTACGAGGTCGTGCTCGGCAACGGCGGTGCGACCGCGTTCTGGGACATCGCGACGTACGGCCTGATCCGGCGCAAGAGCCAGCACCTGGCCTTCGGGGAGTTCTCCTCCAAGTTCGCCAAGGCCGCCCAGCAGGCGCCGTGGCTCGACGACCCGACGGTCATCGCCAGCGACCCGGGCTCGCGTCCCGACGCGGTCGCCGAGGAGGGCGTCGACGCCTACGCGTGGGCCCACAACGAGACCTCCACCGCGGTGATGGCCCCGGTCGTGCGCCCCGTGGACGACGACTCGCTCGTGCTCGTCGACGCCACCTCCGGCGCCGGTGGCCTGCCCGTCGACCTCACCCAGGTCGACGCCTACTACTTCGCGCCGCAGAAGTGCTTCGCCTCCGACGGCGGGCTGTGGATCGCCCTGATGTCGCCGAAGGCGCTCGCGCGGGCCGCGGAGATCGCGGCCACCGACCGGCACGTCCCGGCGTTCTTCGACCTGCCGACGGCCATCGACAACTCGGCCAAGAACCAGACCTACAACACGCCCTCGGTCGCCACCCTGTTCCTGATGGCCGAGCAGCTGGACTGGATGAACGCCCGGGGCGGCCTCGCCGGCATGGTGGAGCGCACCACGGCCAGCTCCGACGCCCTGTACGGCTGGGTCGAGCGGACGTCGTACACCACGCCGTACGTCACCGACCCCAGCCACCGCTCGCTGGTCATCGGCACCGTCGACTTCGACGACTCGATCGACGCCGCCGCGATCGCCAAGGTGCTGCGCGCCAACGGCGTCGTCGACACCGAGCCCTACCGCAAGCTCGGCCGCAACCAGCTGCGGGTCGCGATGTACCCCGCGATCGACCCGAGCGACGTCGAGCGGCTCACCGCGTGCATCGACCACGTGGTCGAACGTCTCTGACGACGTCCACGACGCCCGTCAGGCGTCCTTGAGCAGCCGCAGCACGGCGCGCTCGAGGGCGGCCTGGCGCGCGTCGGCGGTRTCGTACGACGCCCGGACGGTGATCGTCCTGCCGTGCTCGTAGGCCTCGACCACCCGCGGATCGACGTACGCCGTCCGGGCCAGCGTGGGGGTGTTGCCGAGGAACTCCGAGACCTCCTTCATCGTCGCGGCGACGGCCCGCTTGCGTGATGCCCTGCTCTCCCCCGGCTCGTCGGTGGAGGCCAGCGCGGCGGCGGCGATGACGGTGGCGTGCCAGGTCCGGAAGTCCTTGGCCGTGGCCTCGATGCCGGTCGCCTCGCGCACGTAGGTGTTGACCAGGCCGGAGTCCAGGCTCCGCCACTGGCGCCCGTCCTTCCAGGCCAGCAGGCGGTCCCCGCCACCCCGGCGGGCCCGCATGACGTCGAGGGCGCCGATGGTCGCCTCGTCGTCGATCTCGATGCAGTGCTCGACCCCGGACTTGCCCACGAAGCAGAAGGTCAGCCTGCCGCCCCGCTTCGTGACGTGCTCGCGCAGCAGCGTGGTGAGGCCGAAGGAGCCGTTGGTGTCGGTGTAGACGTCGTTGCCGATCCGGAAGTAGCCCAGGTCGAGCAGGCGGACGGCCACGGCGCAGGCACGCTCCAGGCTCATCCCCTCGGTGCCGAGGTCGGTGAGCACCCGCTCCCGAGCCTTGGACATCGCCTTGCCGAAGTCGATGATCCGGTCGAACTTCGCCGCGTCGCGGCTGGCCCGCCACTGGGGGTGGTAGAGGTACTGGCGCCGGCCGGCGTCGTCGGTGCCGACCGCCTGGAGGTGCCCGTTCGGGAAGGGCGTGATCCACACGTCCTGCCAGGCCGGCGGGATGACGAGGTCCTTGCACCGCTGGACCTCCTCGGGGGCGAGCCGGTCGCCGTGCTGGTCGAGGTAGGTGAAGCCCTTCCCGACCCGGCGCCGGGTCCAGCCCGGCTGGTCGGGAGCGGTACGGCGCAGGCGTGGCATGACGGTGAGGCTAGTGGGGCCTCAGGCTGCGCCACAGCACCCCTAGGGCGATCACACCGACCACTGCCCCCACCAGCCACGGCCAGGCGTCGCGGTCCGTCGGCGCCGCGGGGAGGACGTCCTCGGCGACCGTGCCGGCCGCGGGCGGCGAGGTCGGGGTCGGGGTCGGGGTCGACGTCGGGGTCGGGGTCGACGTCGGGGTGACCGGGGACGAGGGGACCGGCTCCGCCACCGCCCGCTCGATCCGCCGCGGCACCCGCACCGCCAGCACGTCGGAGCCCTGGCCCTCGCTGCTCACGAGCACCCGGCCGTCCGGGGTGACGGCGATGCCCTCGCCCTGCTGCTGCGCGGGCAGGTCCCACGCGCCGACCGACTCCAGCTCGGGGAAGGTGTAGACGGTGGCGCGGGAGTAGGTCCGCAGCACGACGTGGCGACCGTCGGGGAAGAACGCGCCGTCGGTGACCAGCCCGACGACCTGACCGACCAGCCCGAGCTCGTTGGGGGCGTCGTCGGCCATCTCCGGCGGTGCGGCGTAGACCTCGCCCGCGAAGACCCCCTTGGTGACCACGTGCAGGCGACCCGTCGTGGGGTCCGCCAGCAGCGTCTCGGCGTCGCGCGGCCCGTCGGGGTAGACGAGGTCGATCGTCTCCTCGTCGACCGTGCGGTCGCCGTCGCCCACCGGCACCCGGGTCACCTCGATCGAGTCGCGGGACCCGGAGTTGTCCCCGATGTCACCGACCCAGACCCGGCCCGGACCCGCAGGGGCGAGGGCCTCCACGTCGCGCGGGCCGTCGGCCCAGTAGGTCGTGCCGACCGTCTCGCCGGTCGTCGCGTCCACGGTGAAGACCCGCCCGATGYCACCGGAGTCGTTGGTCGTCCACACCCGGTCGCCGGCGGCCACCAGCCCGCTGGACTCGACGATCTCCGGGTCGGCGAACGAGAAGAGCACCCGACCGTCGTCGGGCTCGGCGCCCGTTGCGAGCCCGATCGCGAAGGGCGCCAGCACGGCGGCCCCGGCGCCCACCGTCAGCAGTCGACGCCGCAGGTCAGGCACGCCCGGGACCCCGCGGCTCGGCGTACCGCAGCTCGGCGTCCAGCAGCTCGGCCAGGCGGGGCCGCACCCCCCACGTCGTCACCAGGTCGTCGTACTCCTGGCGGAGCCGGCCGCCGGTGACGGGCGTGCCGGTGCGGGTGGCGCGCAGCAGCGTGTTGCGGGGGGTGTGCGCGCTCTCCACGAACTCCACGACGTCGACGCGGTAGCCGACCTGCCGCAGGATCGCGGCGCGCAGCGCGTCGGTGAGGGTGTCGGCGAACCGCTCGCGCAGGATGCCGTGCCGGGTGAGCATGGCGTACGGCGCCGGGGTCGGCGCCCTGCGCAGCTGCGCGGCCACGTCGTGGTGGCAGCAGGGGGCGGCGAGCACCAGCGCCGAGTCCCACGCGATCGCCCGGGCCAGCGCGTCGTCGGTGGCGGTGTCGCAGGCGTGYAGGGCCAGCACCACGTCGGGGGCCTGGGCCAGCTCGGCGTCGCCGATGGCGCCGACGACGAAGTCGGCCTCGATGCCCAGCGACGCGGCGACGCCTGCATTGTGGTCGGCCGACTGCTGCTTCACGTCGACGCCGGTGACGCGGACCGGGAGGCCGCGCACCGCGGAGAGGTAGCGGTGGGCGGCGAAGGTCAGGTAGGCGTTGCCGCAGCCGAGGTCGACCACGCGCAGCGGGTCGGCCTCCGTGGGGGTGCGCAGCTGCCCCTTGGCCAGCGCGTCGCCGATCGCCGCGTCGAGCAGCCGCAGGAACTCCTCCACCTGGCGGTACTTCGCCTGCCGGGTCGGCTTGATCCGGCCCTGGGCGTCGGAGATCCCCAGCGCCGCGAGCACCGGGTCGTCCTCGGCGAGGAGCCGCTGCTTGGCCTTGTCGTGGCCCCGCTCGGCCTCGACGGGGGCGGCCCGGTCCTGGGTGTGGGTGACCGCGTCGAGCTTCTTGGTGGCGCGCACCTGGTGGGTCTGGGTGGTGGTGTCGACGTGCCAGCTGCCGAAGGGCTGGTCGAGCAGGTCGTCGACCAGGACCGTGGCCTCGTCGCCGGCCGCCACGTTGGTGGTGTGCGCCTGGGTGTCGTCGTACGACGTGACCTGGAGGTGGCGCCCGGCCTTGAGGTCGACGTAGCGCAGCTCCACGCGGCGTACGGGCCGGCCGGCGACCGCCGGGACCCCGCCGCCGCGCCGGGCGCCGGACGCGACGGCGCGCACCAGCGTCTCGGGGTCGAGCAGGTGCCCGCGGAGGCGGGCGAGGGCACGCAGGAGGGGCTCGGTGGCCATGTCAGGCGCCTCCGCTCACGGCTGCTCGCCTCACAGGACGGACGCGAGGAGGACGACGAGGAGCAGGGCCCCCAGCGCGACCGGGATGACGAGTCGGCGCTGGCGGGGGTTCATGCGCCCATCGTAGGTCCGGCCCCGGGCGCCGACCCACTCGCCGAGGGCGCCAGGGACAGGGCGTGCGTCACCACGTCCAGCACCGGGACGGCCCCCGAGGAGATGTCGGCCACCTCGACCCAGGCGACGTCGTCGGTGGTGCCGCCGATCTCGACGACCCGGGGCTCCTCCCCCGTCGCCACGTGGGCGTCGAAGAGCAGGTGCACGCCGTGGTAGTCCTCCCACCGCCCGCTGGGGGCGGTGCCGGAGAAGTGCGTGTCGTGGACGCCGAGCAGCTCCCCGACCTCGCACTCGACGCCGCACTCCTCGAGCACCTCGCGCACCAGTGCCGTGGACGGGCGCTCGCCGTGGTCGATGCCACCGCCGGGGAGGGTCCACGACCCCGGGTGGGCCGCAGTGGCGGAGAGCCGGGTCAGCAGCACCCGGGAGTCGCGCCGGACCACGGCGTAGGCCGCCACCCGCTGCACCCGCATCGGCCGGTGGTCGGCGAGTGCCTCGGTCACCGTCGCCACCACCGGCACCACACCGGACGCCACCGCCGCCACCGGGTGCCACGCCGCCTCGATCGTGGAGCCGTCCACCTCGAGGACGCGCGGCTCGGGCGCGTCGGCGCGCACCCACGCGTCGTACACGATGCGCAGCGCGTGGAAGTCGGTCAGCACCCCGTCGCGCGACGCACGCGGCAGGTGGGCGCTGTAGACGCGGGCCGAGTCGCCCACCACCGCCTCGAGGCCCGTCTCCTCGACGATCTCGCGCAGCAGCGCGTCGCGGGGGTCCTCGCCGTGGTCGAGACCGCCGCCGGGCAGGGTCCAGAGCTCGGTACGGCTGATCCGCGGGGCGAGGCGGCACAGCAGGATCTCGGCATGGTGGCGGGGCAGGATCTCGGCATGGTGGCGGGGCAGGATCTCGGCATGGTGGCGGGGCAGGATCTCGGCATGGGTGGCCGGGGTCCGCAGGATGACGGCGTACGCCGCCACGCGCTGTCGTCTGGGGAGAGAGGCCATGGCACCAACCTGCCATGGAAGGGGTGACTGACGTAGCCTCAGGAGGTGCCCCCCACGCAACGAGATCCGTGGCTCGACAACTCCAAGATGGTGCTCGTCGTCTTCGTGGTGATCGGGCACTCGTGGGGCCTGCTCGAGAAGACCCAGGGCTCGCACTGGGCCTACGACTTCCTGTACCTGTGGCACATCCCGGCGTTCGTCTTCATCAGCGGCTACCTGTCGAAGTCCTTCAGGTGGGACCGCCGGCACCTGAAGAACCTGGTCTACACGCTGCTGGTGCCCTACCTGATCTTCGAGCCCGCGCTCTACTACTACCGCGTCACCGTCGTCGGCGAGACCGAGCCCGGGACGCTGTGGCTGGAGCCGCACTGGACGATGTGGTACCTCGTCGTGCTGATGATGTGGCGCCTCGTCACGCCGATCCTCACGCTGCACTGGCTCTTCCTGCCGCTGTCCGTCGCGGTCAGTGTCCTGGGCGGCTTCTGGAACACCGACCTGCTGATGCTGCCGCGCTTCCTGGGCCTGCTGCCGTTCTTCGTGCTGGGCCTGCACCTCAAGCCGCGTCACCTCGCGCACCTCGACGACGTGTGGGTGCGGGTGGCCGCCGTCCCCGCCCTGGTCGGGATGGCCGTCGCGGCCCTCTACACCGACGCCTGGGCCCAGACCGCGTTCCTCTGGTACGACGCCGGCTACGAGGACGTGGGCCTCGACCCGGTCATCGCGTTCCAGACCCGTCTCACCGTGATGACGCTGGGCCTGGTCGGCGCCTTCTCGGTCCTCGCCCTGGTCCCTCGACGCTCCCTCGGGTGGTTCACCGTGATGGGCGGCGCGACGATGGTCGTCTACCTCTTCCACGGCTTCGTCATCAAGACGGTCAAGGCGCTGGGGTGGCCGGGGTGGGCCGAGGAGCACACCACCGCCGGCTTCGTGCTCACCACCGTCKGTGCGGTCGGCCTCGCGCTGCTGCTGGCCTCTCCGCCCGTACGCCGCGTGCTCGAGCCCTTCACCAACCCGCTGGGCTGGTGGGAGTCGCGTCGCGCGGCCCGCGCGTCGGCACCGGCCCCCAGCTCGGAGGCACGGCCGAGCGAGGAACCGACTCCATCGCGTGGGCCTCGAGCCGCGTCGGAGCCGTCCCGCCCAGGTGGGCCGGGTGCCATGGAGCAGGCTCACCGGGACGCGGCGCGTGGTGCGGCAGGCCCTGCAATCCCTCCAGCAGCGTCGTCATCCGACGACCGAGGTCCTGCGTCCAGGACGTGAGGTCGTCCCCGGAGGCAGCGGTGACCGGCTCCCCGAGGACCACGTCGACGCGTCGACCCCGGGACAGGTCCGGCCGGGGTCCCCGGCCGAGCTCGTCCGGGCGTCCGACGCTCCAGATCCGCTGGCTGCCCCAC
>NZ_JBFUMD010000124.1:0-8664 GCF_054049555.1 Nocardioides sp. P5_C9_2 | reverse complement strand
GCATCGTCGGCGCCACCGGGCAGGTGGGGGTCGCGGTCCGCGAGATCCTCCTCGAGCGGTCCTTCCCGATCGAGGAGATCCGCTTCTTCGCGTCGGCCCGCTCGGCGGGCACGGTGCTGAGCTTCGGTGACCGGGAGGTGACCGTCGAGGACGCCTCGACGGCCGACCCCGCAGGGCTCGACATCGCCATCTTCTCCGCCGGCGCCACCACGTCGCGGGCCCTGGCTCCGGCCTTCGCGTCGGCCGGCGTCATCGTGATCGACAACAGCTCGGCGTTCCGCAAGGACCCGGAGATCCCCCTGGTCGTCAGCGAGGTCAACGCGGCGGCCATCGACGCTGTGGTCGCGGCCGGCCACGGCATCATCGCCAACCCCAACTGCACGACGATGGCTGCCATGCCGGTCCTCAAGCCGCTCCACGACGAGGCCGGGTTGCGACGCCTCATCGTGTCGACGTACCAGGCGGTCTCGGGCTCCGGCGTCGCCGGCGTCGACGAGCTGGCCGACGGGGTCGCGGCTGCGGGCGACAAGGGACGCGAGCTGGCCTACGACGGCGAGGCGGTGACCTTCCCGGAGCCGGTGAAGTACGTCGACACCATCGCCTACAACGTGCTCCCGCTGGCGGGCTCGATCGTGGACGACGGGCTCAACGAGACCGACGAGGAGCAGAAGCTGCGCCACGAGTCGCGCAAGATCCTCGGCCTGCCCGACCTGCTGGTCTCGGGCATCTGCGTCCGGGTGCCCGTCTTCACCGGCCACTCGCTGGCGGTCAACGCCGAGTTCGAGCGCTCGCTCACCCCCGCGCGGGCCCGTGAGCTGCTGGCCGACGCCCCGGGTGTCGAGCTGCGCGAGGTGCCGACGCCGTTGCACGCCGCCGGCAAGGACCCGTCGTACGTCGGTCGGTTGCGGCAGGACCCGGGCGTCGACGGCGATCGTGGTCTCGCGCTCTTCATAAGCAACGACAACCTGCGCAAAGGTGCTGCCCTGAACACCGTCCAGATCGCCGAGCTGGTCGCCGCGTCGCGGTGACGGCTACGGCTGGCCCTCACCGGCGTCGGCCAGCGTCGCGGTGACCTTCCAGGACAGGGCGTAGGCGAGGATCGTCACCACGGTGACGGCGACCGCGCCCGACCACTCGTCGAGCGAGTCGATGAGGAACAGCATCGCCACCACGGCCAGCAGCGCGACCGCCAGGAAGCTGGTGCTGGCGGCGTCGCGGATGCCGAAGCCCCGCAGCAGCCAGCCGCCGAGGTAGGTGAGGGCGATGAGGATCGCCACCATCAGGAGCAGCCCGGGGCCGCCGCCGCACGAGGCGGTGCCCGTCGCGACGTCGCACATCCGCAACGACCCGTAGGTGAGCAGGACCGCGGTCAGGCCGACCACGGCCCCGACGAGCAGGACCGCGGGCAGCGCCGGCAGGGTCGGGAGGCGGACCTCGCGTCGCTCCCGCGCGGGCGCGGGCTGGACCGGCGCGGGCTGGACCGTGGTCACCGGCTCGGGGCGGCGAGCCGGACGACGCACCGGACGAGCCTGGGGAGCCGGGACGGGCTCCAGCACCTCGGTGGGGCGGTCCAGCGGCTCCGGGTCGGGCTCGGGCTCTGGCTGGCGCTCGGGCTGGGGCTCTGGCTGGGGCTCGGGCTCAGGGGCGACGGGTGCGTCCGACGCGACCGGCCTGCGCTTCTTGCGGCCGAAGCCGAAGGAGGGGAGCTCCAGCGAGGACTCGTCGCCCTCGAGGTCCTTGTCAGCCATGCGGCGAAGTGTGCCACGACCGTCGCCCTGGATGACCCGTGATCAGCGGGGAGGATCGCACGTCCCCGGGGCGTCCGGTGTTCCGCGCTGTCGAGCGATCCCCGGAGACGACTCAGGGCCCGGACCCACATCCGTGGGTCCGGGCCCTGCCGATGTCCTGGAACATCCGATCGGTCGGGCTGACAGGATTTGAACCTGCGGCCTCCTCGTCCCGAACGAGGCGCGCTACCAAGCTGCGCCACAGCCCGATCCGCTCCGAACCGGTGACCGGCTGCGAAGCACGGTGAGCATACCCGAGCGGCCGGAGCCGTCCGAAATCGGGATCGTCGAGGCCGGTGGGGTGAGCGGATCAGGGCCGTTCGGGGCGCGTGGTGAGCGTCATCAGGGTGGCTTCCGGGCGGCAGGCTACGCGCAGCCGGATGTAGGGATTGGTCCCGATCCCGGCCGAGACGTGGAGCCACGACGAGCCACGATCACCGGGGCGTGAGTCCGCCGGGTGGCGGTGCAGACCCTTGGCCCGCGCGCGGTCGAGGTCGCAGTTGGTGGTGAGGGCGCCGTAGCCGGGCAGGCACACCTGGCCGCCGTGCGTGTGGCCGGCGACGATGGCGTCGTACCCGTCGCCGGCGAACTGGTCCAGGACGCGGAGGTACGGCGCGTGGGTGATCGCGAGGCGCACGTCCGCGTCAGGGTCGGCCGGGCCGGCKACGGCCGCGAGCTCGTCGTACTGCAGGTGCGGGTCGTCGACGCCGGCCAGCGCGAAGGTCGTGTCCCCGACGGTGATCGAGCCGCGCTCGTTGCGCAGGTGCAGCCACCCGGCGTCGACCAGGCCGTCCCTGAGGTCGCGCCAGGGCAGCTCGGGGGTGTGGGTGTTGCGGTGGCCGGTGTCGGGCAGCAGGTAGCGCGCGGGGTTGCGCCACCCCGGCGAGAAGTAGTCGTTGGACCCGAACACCGAGATGCCGGGCCGGTCGAGCAGGCCACCCAGGGCGTCCAGGACGGCCGGGACCGACCGGGGGTGGGCGAGGTTGTCGCCGGTGTCGATCACCAGGTCGGGAGCCAGGTCGGCCAGCTCGCGCAGCCACGCCTGCTTGGCACGCTGGTCCGGGGCCATGTGGATGTCGCTGAGGTGCAGCACCCGCAGCGGTCGGTGCCCGGCGGGGAGCAGCGGGACACTCACCTCGCGCAGGGTGTACTGGCGTGCCTCCCACGCGGCGTACGTCGCCAGGGCCGCCCCGGCCCCGACCCCCAGGGGGAGGCCGACGTCGAGGGCGCGGCGGACCAAGGGGAGGAGGGGCACGCGGCAAGGCTGCCACAATGAGCCCATGAGCTCCCTCAAGGACCGCCTTCGCGCCGACCTGACCGCCTCGATCAAGGCCCGCGACGAGGTGCGCTCCTCCACCCTGCGGATGGTCCTCACGGCGATCACGAACGCCGAGGTGGCCGGCAAGGAGCAGCGCGAGCTCACCGACGACGACATCATCGGCGTCCTGTCGACGGAGGCCAAGAAGCGTCGCGAGGCCGCCGTCGCCTTCGAGCAGGGCAACCGCCCGGAGATGGCCGCCAAGGAGGCGGCCGAGGGCGAGGTGCTCGCCGACTACCTGCCCGCGCAGCTGAGCGACGCCGAGATCGCGGACCTCGTCACCTCCGCCATCGCCCAGACGGGCGCGGCCGGGGAGGGCATGCGGGCGATGGGCAAGGTCATGGGCGTGGTCAGCCCCCAGGTCAAGGGCCGGGCCGACGGTGGTGCCGTCGCCGCGGAGGTACGCCGCCAGCTCRGCTGACGCGTCCGCCCGCCGGGTCGGTCAGCGGTTGCCGTTGCCCCGACCGCTGTTGCCGCCACCGTTGCCCCCGCCGTTGCCACCACCACGACCGCCGTTGCCGCCGTCGTTGCCTCCGCTGGGCTCCGGCGGCGGGGGGACGTATCCGGTCGACGGGTAGATGACGACCGTGTCGCCGCTGCTCAGGGACGTGCCGCCCCCGGGCGAGGTGTAGGCGATCGCGCCCTCCTGCACCTCGGAGTTGACGACGCCGCCGACGCTGACGACGAAGCCCGCGGACTCCAGCGCCTGGGTGGCGGAGTCCTGCGACATCCCGCTGACGTCGGGAACCGCGGTGAGCACACCGGCGATCTGGTCGCCCGACGGGGCGGTGAAGTCGGTGTAGTCGAGCTTGGAGGAGACGGCCGCCATGGCGTCGCCCCAGATGGGGCCGGCCACCGTCGAGCCGAAGGCCTCGCTGATGTAGCTGCCGCCCACGACCTGACCGTTGAGGGTCACCCAGTTGCCGAGCGGGTCCGCACCGGCCACCATCGCGGCGGCGGCGATCTCCGGTGTGTAGCCGGTGAACCAGACCGCCATGTTGGAGTTGTTGGTGCCGGTCTTGCCGGCCGAGGGCTTGTCGATGGCGATGTTCTGCCCGAACCCGCCGGGCTCCATGACGCCCCGGAGGACGTCGTTGACGGCGTCGGCGGTCGCGCCGGGCATGACCTGCTCACAGGTCTGCGGGTAGTCCTTGACCAGGTTGCCGTCGGCGTCGGAGATCGAGGTGACCGGGAGGGCGTCGCAGTGGATCCCCCGCGCCCCGAAGGTGGCGTAGGCCTCGGCCATGGTCAGCGGGTTGGAGTCGGAGACGCCCAGGATCCAGGAAGGCACCTTCTGGGTGTCCGGCAGCGTGATCCCCATCTTCTCGGCCAGCTCGATCGGCTCGCACATGCCGGTGCGCTGCTCGAGCTGGGCGAAGAAGGTGTTGACCGAGTTCTGCGTGCCGCTGTAGAGGTCGAACGTCCCCGAGCCGGTGGAGTTGGACACCGGCCACGAGCCGCTGCCGGCGTACGGCCCGTCGCACGTCTCGAAGCTGCTGTCCGGGAGCTCGATGCTGTCGGGGGAGGCGATCGACGTGCTGAGCGGGATGCCCTGGTTGATGGCGGCGGCGAGGACGAACACCTTGAACGTCGAGCCGGCCTGGAAGCCGTTGGCGTCGCCGTACTTCCGGGGGACGACGTAGTTGAGGTAGGTCTGGCCGTCGGCCTTGTCCTTGCCCATCGGACGGGACTGGGCCAGTGCCTTCACGTGACCGGTGCCGGGCTCGACCATCGCCAGTCCGCCGATGGCCTGGTCGGTCGGGCTGACGTGCGCGGCGACGGCCGTGTCGGCGGCCTTCTGGTAGTCGAGGTCCAGCGTGGTCTGGATCGTCAGGCCGCCGGACTGGAGGAGGCGGCGGCGGTCCTTGGCGGTGTCGCCGAGGGACTTGTCCTTCATCAGGTAGTTGACGGCGTAGTCGCAGAAGAACGGCGCCTGGGACTGCTGGCACCCGTTGGGCGAGCGCTCGATCTTGAGGCCGAGCTTGCGCTCCTTGAGCTTCTCGGCCTTGGCGGGGTCGAGGACCCCCAGCTGGGCCATCCGGTCGAGGACCACGTTGCGGCGGTTGAGGGCCCGTTCGGGGGAGTTGGTGGGGTCGTAGCCCGTGGGGTTCTTGACCAGCCCGGCGAGCAGCGCGGACTGCACGTAGTTGAGGTTCTTGGCGTTCTTGGCGAAGTAGTGGCGTGCCGCGGACTGCACGCCGTACGCCCCGTCCCCGAAGTAGGCGATGTTGAGGTAGCGCTCGAGGATCCAGTCCTTGGAGTAGTTCTTCTCGAAGGCGATCGCGTAGCGCAGTTCCCGCAGCTTGCGGGCGTAGGTGTCGTCGGTGGCGGCCGCCGCCTCCTGCTTGGACTCCGCCTGGGTCAGCAGCGTCTGCTTGACCATCTGCTGGGTGATCGACGAACCGCCCTGCACCGAGCCGCTGGCCTGGTTGGTGACGAAGGCGCGGAGGGTGCCGCGGATGTCGAGGGCGCCGTGGTTGTAGTAGCGGTAGTCCTCGATGCCGACGATCGACTGCACCATCTTGCGCGAGATCTGGCTCAGCGGGACGTTGATGCGGTTCTGGTCGTAGAGCGAGGCGATGAGGTTGCCGTTGACGTCGTAGATGCGCGTCTTCTGGGCCAGCTCCTTGGCCTCGAGCTCCGCGGGGAGGTTGACCATCCCCTTGCTGACGTTCTTGGCCCCGACGCCGACGACACCCGCGAACGGGATGGCCAGACCGGCGACCAGGACGCCGAGGATGGCCGAGACGACGGCCATCACGGCGAGGTGCGAGGCCACGGTCCGGGCGGTCGAGCGGCCCGAGCCAGGTCGGGGGGAGGGCATGGACATGGACCCCAATGTACGGGAGGGGGCTATCACACCCCCACTTCGCGCGAGCGGGGACTAGTCACAAAGGACCATGTGATTTGAGCCAAGTAGTGCCTATCTCAACTGCTCACTGGTACATACCTTTGACCTCGGGTCGTGAGTGGTCGCTATGGGGGTGACCATCACGGATCCACGAGAATGTGGGGAATCGACATGTGGGTTGAGGACTGGGCGCCGCGAGCGGCTTGCAAGCAGGACACCCCGGACGCGCTGTTCGTGCGTGGCGCGGAGCAGAACAAGGCCAAGCAGGTCTGTGCCGGGTGCCCGGTGCGCACCGAGTGCCTCGCCGAGGCTCTCGACAACCAGATCGAGTGGGGCGTCTGGGGCGGCATGACCGAGCGTGAGCGCCGGGCGCTGCTGCGTCGCCGCCCGACCGCGTCGTGGCGCACCGTGCTGGAGACCGCGCGGATCGAGCACGTCAAGGTCGTCGCCACCGTCTGACGTCGTCAGTCGGCAGGTGCCCCGGCCAGCAGGTCACCGATGCGGCGCAGACCCTCGAGGTCGTGCACGTCGGTCGCCAGGGCCGGCACCACCGTGGTCGCCACCTCCGGGTGGGCGGTCGCCCAGCGCTCCCGTAGGTGCGCCTCCCGCTCGACCATCCGCACCCGGTCGGCGTGCAGGCGCAGCAGCCCGGCCGTCGTCGACTCCGGCGACGAGGCCACCAGCCGGTCCGCGGCCGCCGCGGCGGCGTCGGCCGAGAGGTGCGAGCGGGCCGCAGGGCTCGCGCGGTTCACGACCAGCCCTGCCAGCGGCATCTCGTCCTCGGTCAGGCGCTCGACGAAGTACGACGCCTCGCGCATCGCGTCCGGCTCGGGCGCCGCGACCACGAGGAACGACGTACCCGGCGCCTGCAGCAGCGAGAAGGTCTCCTGTGCCCGCTGCCGGAAGCCGCCGAAGAGGGTGTCGAAGGCCGCGACGAACGTCTGCATGTCGCGCAGCACCTGGGCGCCCAGGATCTTGGTGAGCGCGTTGGTGACCAGCCCGAGGCCCGCCGTCATCAACCGCGCCGGGCCCTTGGCCGGAGCGAGCAGTAGCCGGATGAAGCGCCCGTCGAGAAAGCTGGAGAGTCGCTCGGGGGCATCGAGGAAGTCCAGGGCCGACCGGCTGGGCGGGGTGTCCACGACGATCAGGTCGTAGGTGCCGTCGGCCCGGGCCTGACGGTGGACCTGCCCGAGCTTCTCCATCGCCATGTACTCCTGGGTGCCCGAGAACGAGCTCGACAGGGCGATGTAGAACGGGTTGTCCAGGATCAGCCGCGCCTTCTCGGGGGTGGCCTGGCTCAGCACCACCTCATCGAAGGTGCGCTTCATGTCGAGCATCATCGCGTCGAGGGAGCCCGGACCGACGCCCGCCACGGGCCGTGGGGTGTTGTCCAGGGTCTCGATGCCCATCGACTGCGCGAGGCGACGGGCCGGGTCGATGGTCAGCACCACGACCTTGCGCCCCCGCTCGGCGGCCCGGAGGGCCAGGGCCGCGCTGGTGGTCGTCTTGCCGACGCCGCCGGACCCGCAGCACACGATGATCCCGGTCGCGGGGTCGTCGAGCAGGGCGTCGAGGTCCAGCCGGGACGCTCGGTCGGTGGTCGCGGCCAGCGGGCCGACGCGCGGGCGGCTGCGGGTCATGCGAGCCCCTGCTCCCGCAACCGTGCGGCGAGCTCGTAGAGGCCGCCGAGGTCGATGCCACCCGGCATCCGTGGCAGCTCGTACGACGGCACGTCCAGCGCCTGCACCACCTCGCGCTGCGAGTCCTCCAGCGCCCGTCGGGCCGCGTGGTCCGCGGCCTCCTCGAGCAGCGAGTCCACCAGCTCGTGGGACACCTCGACGCCGGCGCGGGAGAGGTCGGCGGCGACGGCCTCGCGGTCGAGGGTGCCGGCCCGCGCCGCCCGTAGGTCGGCGGCCCCCAGGTCGCGCGGACGCACCATGTTGACCACGACGCCGCCGACGGGCAGCCGCGCCTCGCGCAGGTCGGCGAGGCCGTCGACCGTCTCCTGCACCGGCATCTCCTCCAGCACGGTCACGACGTGGACCACCGTGCGGGGGGAGCGGAACAGCGTCATCACGGTGTCGGCCTGCGCCTTGATCGGCCCGACCTTGGCCAGCCCCGCCAGCTCGCCGTTGACGTTGAGGAACTGGGTGATCCGGCCGGTGGGCGGTGCGTCGAGCACCACGGCGTCGTACGCCACGGCGTCCTTGTTGCGGGCGTTGCGCTGGACGGCCTCGTAGACCTTGCCGGTCAGCAGCACGTCGCGGACGCCGGGGGCGATGGTCGTGGCGAAGTCGATGATGCCGAACCGGTCGAGCGCCTTCCCGGCGCGGCCGAGCTTGTAGTACATCGACAGGTACTCCAGCAGGGCCGACTCCGGGTCGATGTGCAGCGCGTTGACCGTGCCCGGCGCGACGTCGCCCAGGGGCAGCCCGCGGGCGATCCGCCGCTCCTCGTAGGGCAGCGGCTCGACGTCGAACATCCGGGCGATGCCCTGGCGGCCCTCGACCTCGCACAGCAGGACGTTCTTGCCGGTGCTGGCCAGGGCGAGCGCCAGCGCGGCCGCGACCGTCGACTTCCCGGTGCCGCCCTTGCCGGTGACCACGTGCAGGTCGACTCCTCGCCAGTCGCTGCGCCGGTTGCCGGCGGGTGCTGGACCGTGGGCTCCACCGTGGACTGGGGACACGTCGGCGAGCCTAGTGTGTGGG
>NZ_JBFUMD010000123.1:0-8690 GCF_054049555.1 Nocardioides sp. P5_C9_2 | reverse complement strand
GTACGAGGTATTGACGGTCCTCGCCCTTGATGGTCCGCATCTCGATGTCCTCGATGACTGCGGCCCCGTGATTCGGGTAGACAACCGTTTCGCCGACGGTGAAAGTCATGTACTTGTACCCCTCTTTCTAGGTGACCAGTCTAACACGCGTTCCCGACACCTCCGACATCGTTTGTGCAGGTCAGGTGGCATGCGCGGGCTTGACAGACGTTGGATCGTATGGTGCGGGCACCCCTTCGGAGGGGTGCGTCGGGGCGGTCGACGGCTCGGCGAATCCGACGCAGATGACCGCGCCGGTCCTCCGTCTGGTCGATACTGCGGGGCATGTCGACCCAGGCCGGACCCGCTCGTCGCGGCTTCCCCCTCGCGCGCAGCCTGCCGGTGCTGCTCCTGCGAGCCGCCCACCCGCGACAGGCCGTGCTGACGGCCCTCGGGATGGGCGCCGCGGCCGGCCTCGCCGGTCGCCCGCTGCGCGAGGTCGGGCTGGTGGTGGGCACCGTGCTGGTGGGCCAGTCCATCCAGGGCTGGGACAACGACCTGGTCGACCGCGAGGGGGACGCGCGCCACGACCTGCCGGGCAAGCCGCTCGCCCAGGGGCTGCTGGACCCCGGCACGGTGTGGTTCACGCTGATCTGCGCGGTGCTGGTCGTCGTACCCCTCTCCATCTCCGCCGGCCCGGTCGCGGGCGCCTGCTACCTGGCCGCCGTCGGCGTGGGCGTCCTCGCCAACCGCGTGCTGCGCGGCAGCGTGCTCTCCTGGCTGCCCTGGGCGGTCCAGTTCGCCCTCTACCCGGCCTACCTGGCGTACGGCGGGTGGAACGGCCAGGGCACCGGGACGCCACCGACCGTCGCGATGACGGTGCTGGCCGCTCTGCTCGGCGTCGGGGTGCACGTCCTGCGCGCCCTGCCGGGCCTCGTCCCGGACAACCGGGACGGCCGGCGCCACCTCCCGCTGCGGATCGCGCTGCGCACCGGGGCCCCTCGACTCCTGGTGCTGGCCGGCGTCTTCACGGGGCTCGTGGTCGTCGCACTGCTGGTTGTCGGGCAGGCCGTCGGCCTGACCTGAGTCGACGCTACGCTGTGCGCCATGCAGCTCCGACGCTCCTTCGCGCTCACCGCCGCCGCGCTGGCCCTCATCGCGCCGGCCCTGACGTCGTGCGGGTTCGACAAGGCCACCGACCGCTACTACACGCCCGCCAACGGCGCCAACAACCGCGACGGTGACGTCGACGTGCTGGGCGCCGTGGTCGTGTCCACCGAGCCCGGGTCCGGCACCTTCATCGCGTCCCTGTCCAACAACTCCACCACGGAGCCCGCGTCCCTCACGGAGATCACCCCCACCGAGGGCGGCGACCTGACGGTGGCCGACTTCGAGCCGATCGAGATCGCGCCCGGGTCCCTGGTCAACCTCGCCGACCCGCCCGCCGACCTCACCCTCACCGGCGAGTTCGAGGCCGGTGACTTCGTCAAGGTCTCGCTCGGCTTCGACAACGGCGAGACCACATCGGTCGAGGTCCCGGTCGTGCCCAACGCCGGCTACTTCGAGGGCCTCGACGGAGAGCCGGCCCCCGCCGACGAGCCGAGCGACACCGAGTCCGCCACCCAGTGACCACCGCCCGCCAGTGATCCCCGCCCGCCAGTGATCCCCGCCCGCACGGAGGAGACCCACCCATGACGTACACCCTCGTCCTGCTCCGCCACGGCGAGAGCGAGTGGAACGCCAAGAACCTCTTCACCGGCTGGGTCGACGTCGACCTCACCGACAAGGGTCGCGCCGAGGCGGTCCGCGGAGGGGAGCTGCTGGTCGAGGCCGGGCTGCTCCCGGACGTCGTGCACACCTCGCTGCAGCGTCGCGCCATCACCACCGCGCACCTGTCCCTCGACGCCGCCGACCGGCACTGGATCCCGGTCAAGCGCTCCTGGCGCCTCAACGAGCGCCACTACGGAGCACTCCAGGGCAAGGACAAGAAGCAGACCCTCGAGGAGTACGGCGAGGAGCAGTTCATGCTCTGGCGCCGCTCCTTCGACACCCCGCCGCCGCCCATCGCGGACGACGACGAGTTCTCCCAGGTCGACGACCCCCGCTACGCCCACCTCGGTGAGGAGATGCCGCGCACCGAGTGCCTCAAGGACGTCATCGCGCGCTTCCTGCCCTACTGGGAGGCCGAGATCGTGCCCGATCTCGAGGCCGGGAGGACCGTGCTCGTCGCCGCGCACGGCAACAGCCTGCGCGCCCTGGTCAAGCACCTCGACGGCATCTCCGACGAGGACATCGCCGGGCTCAACATCCCCACCGGCATGCCGCTGGTCTACCGCCTCGACGAGTCGCTGGCGCCCACGGTCCCGGGCGGCGAGTACCTCGACCCCGAGGCGGCTGCCGCCGCCGCGGCCGCCGTCGCCAACCAGGGGCGCTGAGCCCCCGGCGTACGCCGGTCAGTCGCCGTTGCGGCTGACCTGCTGGCCGGTGACGACGAAGACGATCCGGTTCGCCACCGAGACCGCGTGGTCGGCGATCCGCTCGTAGTAGCGGCCCAGCAGGGCGATGTCGACGGCCGCCTCGACGCCGTGCGACCAGTCGTCGCTGAGCAGCTGCACGAACGAGCGGCGGCGCAGCTGGTCCATGATCTCGTCGTCGCGTCCGAGCTCGATGGCGGCCTCGACGTCCCGCTCGGTGATGATCGCGTGGACCCGCCGGACCATGTCCTCGGCCACGTCGGCCATCCGCTCCAGGGTCGGCCGGATCTCGTCGGGCACGGCCACGTTGGGCACCCGCAGCCGGGCGATCTTGGCGACGTGGACCGAGAGGTCGCCCATCCGCTCGAGCTCGCTGACCATCCGCAGGGCCGACACGATCATCCGCAGGTCGCCGGCGACGGGCTGCTGGAGGGAGAGGAGCGCGAAGGCGTTGTCCTCGATCCGCTCGCGGTTGTCGTCGATCGCCTGGTCGGCGCTGATGACCTGCTCCGCGGTGGCCGCGTCGCCGCTGAGCAGCGCCTCGGTCGCACGGCGTACGGCCACCTCCACCTGGCCGCAGATCTCGGCGAGGTCGGTGAAGATGGCATCGAGCTGGTCCTGGAAGGCCTCACGCATGGACCGCAGCCTAGGTGGCCCGGCGTGGCCTCCCGACCGCCTGCGGTGAACGCGTGGTGAACAGTGGGCACAGGACTGGCTGCGAGGCGTCCAGCGGCGGATCGTGGGGGGTCTACGTGCGTACGATCGAGCCGTGGACCCGACGACCCAGGCAGCGCTGGCAGCCGTCATGGGAGCGATCGTCGCCGGTGGCGCCGTGCTCGCCTGGCACATCAGCGACCACCAGCAGCGCCGCGTCCCGCACGTCGAGGAGCCCCTGGTGCCGCCGGGTGTGGCCGCCGTGCTGTCGGTCCTGCGCTCCTCGGCCGTGGTCGTGGACGCCGAGGACCACGTCCTCAAGGCCTCCGCCCCGGCGTACGCCTTCGGGCTGGTGCGCGGCAACGAGGTCCTCGTCGAGGACCTGCGCGACCTGATCCACGTCGTACGCCGCGACGGGCAGATCCGCGAGGCCGAGATGGAGCTGGCCGGGGACCGCTCGTCGGCCCGCACCGTCGTCGCGCGGGTCGCTCCCCTGGGCTCGCGGCTGGTGCTGGCACTGGTGGAGGACCGCACCCGCGAGCGCCGGGTCGAGGCCGTGCGCCGCGACTTCGTGGCCAACGTCAGCCACGAGCTCAAGACGCCGGTCGGCGCCATCCGGCTGCTCGCCGAGGCCGTCGACGAGGCGGCCGACGACCCCGAGGCCGTGCAGCGCTTCGCCCGCCGGATGCTGCACGAGAGCGACCGGCTGTCCCGGCTGGTCCAGCAGATCATCGAGCTGTCGCGCCTGCAGGGCGACGACCCGCTGGAGATGCCGGTGCAGGTGCGCCTCGACGACGTGGTGGCGGCCGCCGTCGACCACAGCGCCATCGACGCCGCCGCCAAGGACATCACCCTGGTGTCCCGCGGGGACCAGGGCCTGGAGGTCTTCGGCTCGGCGGAGCAGATCGGCGCCGCCGTCAGCAACCTGGTGGCCAACGCGGTGCACTACTCCAACGGGGGCTCCCGGGTGCTCGTGAGCACCCGGTCGATGGGCGACACCGCGCAGATCTCGGTGGTCGACCAGGGCATCGGCATCCCCGCGCGGGAGATCGGCCGCATCTTCGAGCGCTTCTACCGCGTCGACCCGGCACGCCACCGCTCCACMGGCGGCACCGGCCTCGGGCTCTCCATCGTCAAGCACGTCGCCGCCACCCACGGAGGCGACGTCAGCGTGTGGTCGGTCGAGGGCCAGGGCTCCACGTTCACCCTCACCCTCCCCCTCAGCTCGCAGTCGAGCACCCGGCTCGCCGGTCCCACCGCGCCCGTCACGGTGGTCGCCCCGCGCGACACGTCCGGTCGCCCCACGCCCCAGTCCCGTTCCGTCCCCGACCGACCGGTCGCGGACACAACCCAGGAGGTTCGCCCGTGACCCGGGTACTCGTCGTCGAGGACGAAGAGAGCTACAGCGACGCGCTCGCCTACATGCTCCGCAAGGAGGGCTACGAGGTGGCGATCGCCGCGGACGGCAACAGCGCGCTCACCGAGTTCGAGCGCAACGGGGCCGACATCGTGCTCCTCGACCTGATGCTCCCGGGCCTGCCCGGCACGGAGGTCTGCCGGGCGATCCGCCAGACGTCCAGCGTGCCGGTGATCATGGTGAGCGCCAAGGACGACGAGGTCGACAAGGTCGTCGGGCTCGAGCTGGGCGCCGACGACTACGTCACCAAGCCGTACTCGCCCCGGGAGCTCGTCGCCCGCATCCGCGCCGTGCTGCGCCGCGGCGCCGAGCCGGACCTGGCGCCCGACACCCTGGAGGCCGGCCCGGTCCGGATGGACGTCGAGCGCCACGTCGTCACCGTGGACGGCACCGAGCAGCGGCTGCCGCTCAAGGAGTTCGAGCTCCTCGAGATGTTCCTGCGCAACCCCGGCCGGGTGCTCACCCGCGGCCAGCTCATCGACCGCGTGTGGGGCTCCGACTACGTCGGCGACACCAAGACCCTCGACGTGCACGTCAAGCGGCTGCGCGCCAAGCTCGAGCCGGACCCGAGCGAGCCGAAGTTCCTCGTCACCGTGCGGGGGCTGGGCTACAAGCTCGACCTGTGACCTCGTGGTGAGGTCCCGGCGGGATCTCGTCGTACGACGTCCGAAACCCGCATGTGCGCCGGTCATGGGCGTCCGTACTCTTGACCGGTGACCACCACCATCGACGTCTCCCCCGCCCCCACCCGCACCTGGCTCCCGCTCGCGGCCGTGGCCACCACGCTGGTGCTGTGGGCGAGCGCGTTCGTCGGGATCCGCCACCTCGGGGAGAGCGTGCCCCCCGGCAGCCTCAGCCTGGCGCGGCTGCTCGTCATGGTGCTGGCCCTGCTGGTGCTGATGCGCGGGCGCATCCCGCGGCTGCCGACGCGGCGGGAGTGGCCGCTCATCGTCGCGGGCGGCGCGAGCTGGTTCGGCGTCTACAACCTCGCGCTCAACGAGTCCGAGCGGCGCATCGACGCCGCCACGGCGGCCCTGCTGGTGCAGATCGGCCCGATCCTGGTGGCCCTCCTGGCGACCTTCTTCCTGGGCGAGCGACTCACCCGCTGGGTGGTGACCGGCATGGCGGTCGGCTTCGGCGGCGTGGTGCTGATCGGGCGCGCGACCTCCAGCGGCGGCAACGGCGACCTCGTCGGCGTCCGCCTCGCGGTGGTCGCGGCCGTGACGTTCGCCGTCGGCGTGCTCACCCAGAAGAAGCTGCTGCCGACCATCCGTCCCCTCGACCTCACCTTCTGGTACGCCGTCGTGGGCGCCGCGGTCTGCCTGCCGTGGTCCGGTGAGCTGGTCGGGGTCGTCGGCGACGCGAGCGCCGACACGATCTGGTGGATCGTCTACCTCGGCATCTTCCCGAGCGCGATCGCGTTCACCACCTGGGCCTTCGCGCTGTCCCACGCGGACGCCGGGAAGTTCGCCCAGTCGACCTTCCTGGTGCCGTTCGTGACGGCCCTGATGGCCTGGCTGCTGCTCGCCGAGGTGCCCCCGCTGCTGTCCTTCGTGGGCGGGGCGCTGTGCATCGCGGGCGTGCTGCTGGCGCGGCGTACCGCCCGTGTCTGAGGACCGCGGGCATCGCTTCGGCAAAGGCGACTAGCACAGAGTGTCGATTGCCCCCCGACGGTCAGGGGCGGACCGTCGAAAGATGGACACTTCATACTGGTCGCGACTGCGACACTCCCTCATCTCTCCACAGATGGGGGTAGCGCTTCTCGTGCTCTGCCTGGCGGTCGGAGGGACGGYGTACGCGGCCTCCCAGATCACCGGCAAGCAGATCGCCAACGGCACGATCACCTCGGCCGACATCAAGGACAAGACCCTCAAGACCAAGGACATCTCCAAGAAGGCGAAGGACTCGCTGCGCGGACAGACCGGACCCAAGGGCGCCCAGGGCGTGCAGGGCGTGCCCGGCCCCAGCAACGCCTTCGCCGTCCGTCGCAGTGACGGCCTGCCCACTCCTCAGGCGGCGGGAGCGACGGTCGGGGTGAAGCAGCTCGTGCTGGCCCCCGGCAACTACACGGTCGTCTCCAAGATCGGCATCGACGACACGTCCGGCGCGCCCAGGACCGTCGAGTGCCAGATGCTCATCGGCGCCGCGATCGTGGACAGCACGTTCGTGACGGTCAGCGGGACGGCCGGCGGGTGGGTGTGCCCCAACATGGCGGCCCTCACGCTCACCGCGGCGACCACCACGGTCGGCGTCCGGGTGCTCACGCCCGCGGCGAGCCAGGTCCGGCTGCTGCCCAACGCGGTCATCATGGCCACCCGGGTGGGGTCGCTGACCTCCACCTCGAGCGGTGGCGTCGGCTGAGCCATCAGGTCGGGACCGGCTCAGGACCCCGCCTCGGGGTCCGGGTCCGTCCCGGCCTCGAGCCAGCCCCGGAAGGCGTCGAGGTTGCGGGTCGACTCCCCGCGGGAGAGCCGCCACTCCCACTCCTTGCGGATCGAGGTCGCGAAGCCGAGCTCGAGGATGGCGTTGAAGGACTCGTCGGCGTGCGAGAGCACGGAGCCGAGGAGGCGGTCGAGCTCGTCGTCGGTGACCGCGGACAACGGCAGCCGGGCGTCGAGGTAGATGTCGCCGGTGTGGTCGACGGCGAAGGCCACGGCGTACATCCGCAGGTTGCGCTCGAGCAGCCAGCGGTAGACGCGCGCGTGGTTCTCGTCGGGGTTGCGGCACACGAAGGCGTGCACCCCCAGCGCGTGCTCGCCGACGTCGAGGCGGACCGGCGTCTGGAGCTTCTTCTCCCCCGGCAGGGTCAGCGAGAAGACGCCCGGCCGGTCCTCGACGTGCTCGATCCCGTTGCCCTCGAGGTAGCCACGGATGGTGTCGGCGACGTCGGGGTGGCTCACACCGTCATCTCATCACGCATCAGCGTGCGCGCCGCGCGGTAGGCCCCGACCGTGCGCTCGGCCGTGCGCTCCCACGAGAACTCCCGCGCCTGCGCCAGCGCACCCTCGCCGAGGCGCGCGGTCAGCGCCGGGTCGTCGATGAGCCGACGCAGGGCGGCGGCCCAGTCGCGCGGCTCGTGACCGTCGACGAGCAGCCCGCTGCGGCCGTCCGCGACCACCGTCGTCAGGCCGCCCACGGCGGCGGCGACCACGGGCGTGCCGGTCGCCTGCGCCTCGGCGGCGACGAGGCCGAACGACTCGTTGTACGACGGCACGGCGACCGCCGTGGACGCGGCGCACCACCGGGCCAGCTCGTCCTGGGCCACCGGCGGGACGAACCGCACGACCCCGTCGAGGCCGAGCTCGTAGGAGAGCTGGGCGAGCGACTCGGGATGCTCGAGCCCGCTGCCGGACGGCCCGCCGACGACGGGGACGACGAGCCGCGAGCGCAGCGACGGGTCCTGGTCGAGCAGCACCGAGACCGCCCGCAGCAGCACGTCGGGCGCCTTGAGCGGCTGGATGCGCCCGGCGAACATCAGCACGGTCGCGTCGGCCGGCAGGTCGAGGTCGCGCCGCGCCTGCGCGCGGTCCATCGGCCGGAAGACGTCGAGGTCGACGCCCGGGTGGATCACCTCCACGCGCGTCGGGTCGGCGTCGTACAGGTCGATGAGCTGGGTGGCCTCGAGGTCGGTGTTGGCGACCAGCAGGTCGGCGGCCTGGACGACCTGCTCCTCACCGATCAGCCGCGCCGCCGGCTCGGGGGTGTCGCCCTCGGCGAGCGCGGCGTTCTTGACCTTGGCCATGGTGTGCATGGAGTGCACCAGCGGCACCTGCCAGCGGTCGCGCGCCAGCGCACCCACCTGCCCGGAGAGCCAGTAGTGGGAGTGCACGACGTCGTAGTGGCCGAGCGGGTGGGCCGCCTCGGCGCGCAGCACCTCCCGGGCGAACGTGCACAGCTGGCCGGGCAGCTCGGCCTTGGTCAGCCCCTCGAAGGGCCCCGCCGCGACGTGGCGCACCAGGACCGCGCCGTCGGTGCCGGGGACCTCGACCACCGGTGGCAGCGACGACGACGTGGCGCGGGTGAAGACGTCGACCGCGATGCCCTGACGCGCCAGCCGCCGGGACAGCTCGATGACGTAGACGTTCATGCCACCCGCGTCACCCGTCCCGGGCTGGTCGAGCGGCGAGGTGTGCAGGCTGATCATGGCGACCCGGTCCACTCAGGCG
>NZ_JBFUMD010000122.1:0-8692 GCF_054049555.1 Nocardioides sp. P5_C9_2 | reverse complement strand
TCCTCCCGCAGGAGCGCCTCGGGTCAGCGGTCACCAACCTCGCGCACGCCGCGCAGATCCTCGAGGAGACCGTCCAGTACGCCAAGGACCGCAAGGCCTTCGGCCAGCCGATCGGCAGCTTCCAGCACAACTCCTTCCTGCTGGCCGAGCTGGTCACCCAGGTCGAGGTCACCCAGGCGTACGTCGACCAGTGCGTGCTCAAGCACACCCGCGGCGAGCTGACCGCGGTCGACGCCGCCAAGGCCAAGTGGTGGACATCCCAGGTGCAGAACGAGGTGCTCGACCACTGCGTCCAGCTGCACGGCGGCTACGGCTACATGAACGAGTACCGCGTCGCCCGCGCGTGGCGTGACGCCCGGGTCAGCAAGATCTGGGCCGGCTCGAACGAGATCATGAAGATGCTGATCGGGCGCGACCTCGGCCTGTAGGGGGCGCTGATGACCCGGATGTTCGTGGCGGTCGTCCCGCCCGCGGCCGCCACGGAGGACCTCGACGAGTTCCTGTCCGTACGCCGCGACGCAGGCGCCCGCCCCGGCGAGCGCTGGCGCTGGACGCCGGCCGAGCACTGGCACGTGACCCTGGCCTTCATGGAGGACGTCGCGGACCGCTCGGTCGACGAGCTCCTCGACCGGCTCGCCGCCACGGCCAGCCGTCGGGAGCCGTTCAGCACCCGGGTCGCCGGCGGCGGGGCCTTCCCCGACCCCGACCGCGCCCGGGTCCTGTGGGCGGGGCTCGAGGGCGACTTCGACGCCCTGTCCCGGGGGGCCCGGTCGGCCGCGAGCACGTCCGGCGCGGTCGTCGACGGGCAGCGCCTCCGTCCGCACCTGACCCTCGCCCGGCTGGGCAGCCCGGCCAACGTGAGCCGCTGGGTGCGGCTCCTCGACGGGTACGTCGGCCCGTCCTGGACCGTCGACGAGGTGGCCCTGGTGGCGTCGTACCTCGGCGAGGGTCCGCGACGGGGAGCGCGGCACGAGGTCGTCGCCCGGTTCCCGCTCGGCTAGGAAGCGCAGGCTCCCCTTCGTTGCGCGGCGCACCGACGCTGCGGACGATGGACCCATGAGCACCGAAGCGGCCGACCTCGATATCGGTCCCCACGACGACGAACCCCACAACGAGGGCCTCGCCGCCCGCCTCAACTGGTTGCGGGCCGCCGTGCTCGGCGCCAACGACGGCATCGTCTCGACGGCCGGCCTGGTGGTCGGCGTGGCCGGCGCGACGACCGACCACCGCGCGATCCTGGTCGCCGGCGTGGCGGGCCTCGTCGCCGGTGCGATCAGCATGGCCGCGGGTGAGTACGTCTCTGTCAGCACCCAGCGGGACTCCGAGCAGGCGCTGCTCGCCAAGGAGCGCCGCGAGCTCGTCGAGGAGCCCGAGGAGGAGCTGGCGGAGCTGGCCGACATCTATGTGCGCAAGGGCCTCAGCGAGGACCTCGCCCTCCAGGTGGCCGTGCAGCTCACGGAGCACGACGCCCTGGGGGCCCACGCGGAGGCAGAGCTGGGCATCGACCCCGACGAGCTCACCAACCCGTGGCACGCCGCGTGGGCCTCGATGCTCGCCTTCACGGTGGGTGCCCTGCTCCCGCTGCTCACCATCGCGCTGAGCCCCCCGGCCGCGCGACTGTGGGTGACGGGCGTCTCGGTGGTGATCGCGCTCGCGCTGACCGGGTGGGCGAGCGCCAAGCTGGGCCAGAGCCCGGCCGGACGCGCCGTGCTCCGCAACGTCGGCGGCGGCGTCGTCGCGATGGTGGTGACCTACGCCATCGGCGCCCTGGTGGGCGGGATCTGACGCTCTTTCGCGCCTGCCTGCCCCGGCCTGCGCCGACGTCRGCTCCCGCCACCCCCGAGAGCGGTGAGCCAGCCACATTCCACGGTGCGGAAACGTGGTCTGCCCACCCCCCGATCGCGCGGACACGTGTCCCACCCTCGCGGCGGTCACCCAGCCACATTCCACGGCTCGCGAATGTGGCCTGCTCACCGCTACCCGCGACCGCCACCGTGGCGAGTCGCGACCGCCACCGCCACCGCGACCCGCCACCCAACGCGGGAACGAACCTCAGCCCAGGGCGCGCACGATGTCGTCGACCCGGTCCTTGGCGTCACCGAAGAGCATCCGCGAGTTGTCCTTGAAGAACAGCGGGTTCTGGACGCCGGCGTACCCCGTGGCCATCGACCGCTTGAAGACGACCACGTCCTTGGCGTGCCAGACCTCGAGGACCGGCATGCCCGCGATGGGTGAGCCCGGCTCCTCCAGCGCGGCGGGGTTGACCGTGTCGTTGGCGCCGATCACCAGCACCACGTCGGTCTCGTGGAAGTCGCCGTTGACCTCGTCCATCTCCAGGACGATGTCGTAGGGCACGCGGGCCTCGGCGAGCAGGACGTTCATGTGCCCGGGCAGCCGGCCGGCGACCGGGTGGATGCCGAAGCGCACCTCGACGCCCTTCTCGCGCAGCTTCTTGGTCATCTCGGCGACGGGGTACTGCGCCTGGGCGACCGCCATCCCGTAGCCGGGGGTGATGATCACGGATCGTGCATCGGCCAGCAGCTCGGCCGTCTCCTGCGCGGTGATCTCGCGGTGCTCGCCGTAGTCGCGCTCCTCGCCGCTGATGGCGCCGGTCGAGCCGAAGCCGCCGGCGATGACACTCACGAACGAGCGGTTCATCGCC
This sequence comes from Nocardioides sp. P5_C9_2, assembly GCF_054049555.1. Taxonomy (NCBI): domain Bacteria; kingdom Bacillati; phylum Actinomycetota; class Actinomycetes; order Propionibacteriales; family Nocardioidaceae; genus Nocardioides; species Nocardioides sp. P5_C9_2. The sequence continues at coordinate 6,030 of NZ_JBFUMD010000122.1, read as the reverse complement.
GTGCACATGATGTAGCTGAGGATCGCACCGGAGGAGCCGACCAGCGACCCGGTGATGATCAGCAGGTCGTTGTCGAGCATGAAGCCCGCGGCCGCGGCGGCCCAGCCGGAGTAGGAGTTGAGCATCGAGACGACCACCGGCATGTCGCCGCCGCCGATGGCGGCGACGAGGTGGAAGCCGAGCACCAGCGCCAGCGCCGTCATGATGAGCAGCGGCACCAGGGCGGTGTCGCCGTCGTCGGCCACGAACCACACGGCCAGGGCGACGGAGGAGACCAGGATGCCCAGGTTGAGCAGGTGGCGTCCCGGCAGCATCAGCGGGCTCGACGTCATCCGCCCGCTGAGCTTGGCCCACGCCACGATCGAGCCGGTGAAGGTCACCGCACCGATGAAGACCCCGACGAAGACCTCGACGTCGTGCACCGTGTCGCCGCCGCCGAGGTCGTGGAGCTCGATCCAGGAGTTGTAGCCCACCAGCACGGCGGCAAGGCCCACGAAGCTGTGCAGCATCGCCACCAGCTCGGGCATCCCGGTCATCTCGACGGTGCGGGCCCGCCAGGCGCCGATCGACCCGCCGATGGCCATCGCCACCAGGATCAGGGCCAGCGTCACGCCGAGCGGGCGCTGGTCGCCGTACTGGCTGTTGCGGGCGGCGAGGACGAGGGTCGCGACGAGGGCCAGGGCCATGCCCGCCATGCCGTAGAGGTTGCCGCGCTTGGCGGTCTCGTGCTTCGACAGCCCGGCGAGCGCGCCGATGAAGAGGATGCCGGCGATGATGTACGCCGCCTGGATGAGCCCCGGCAGCTGGTCGGAGGTCAGGAAGTCGCTCACGTCAGTCCTTCCTGAACATCTCGAGCATGCGCAGCGTCACCAGGAAGCCACCGAAGATGTTGATGCTGGCGACCAGCACGGCCACCAGCGCCAGCACGGTGACGGCGAGGTTCTCGCTGCCGACCTGGAGGATGCCGCCGACCACGATGATCCCGGAGATGGCGTTGGTCTCGCTCATGAGCGGGGTGTGCAGCGCGTGGGCCACGTTGGAGATGACGTAGTAGCCGACGAAGACCGCGAGCGCGAAGACGGTGAAGTGCCCCAGGAAGTCGGGGGGCGAGTACGCCGCGACGAGGGCGAAGAGGACAGCCGCGAGGCCCGCGCCGTAGATCCTGCGGCGGGGGTCGGGCGGCTTCGGCGGCTCCTGGACGACCGGGACGGCCGCGGGCTGCGCCGCGACCGGGGCGGCGCTGACCTGCACCGGGGGCGGCGGCCACATCGACTCGCCGTCGCGGGCCACGGTGATGCCGCGGACGACGACGTCGTCGAGGTCCAGGACCAGCTCGCCGTCCTTGCCGGGCGTCATCAGGGTGAGGAGGTTGACCACGTTGGTGCCGTAGAGCTGGCTGGTCTGGGCGGCCAACCGGCCCGCGAGGTCGGTGTAGCCCAGGATCGTGACGAGGTTGTCGGTGACGACCTGCTCGTCGGGCCGGGTCAGCTCGACGTTGCCGCCGTTGGCCGCGGCCATGTCCACGATGACCGACCCGGTACGCATCCCGGCCACGGTCTCCGCGGTGATGAGGCGCGGCGCGGGGCGTCCGGGGATCAGCGCGGTGGTGATGACGATGTCGGCGTTGCGCGCCTCCTCGTCGTACATCGCTGCGGTGGCGGCCTCCTGGTCGGCGGTCATCTCCTTGGCGTAGCCGTCGGAGGAGACCTCCTGCTCCATGTCGACCGTCACGAACTCGGCACCCATCGACTCGACCTGCTCGGCGACCTCGGGGCGGACGTCGAAGGCGCGCACGATCGCGCCCATCGCGCCTGCTGCGCCGACGGCGGCCAGCCCGGCGACCCCGGCGCCGACGACGAAGACCCGCGCGGGCGGCACCTTGCCGGCGGCGGTCACCTGGCCGGTGAACTGGCGGCCGAACGCGTGCGCGGCCTCGACCACGGCGCGGTATCCCGCCACGTTGGCCATCGAGGACAGCACGTCCATCGCCTGCGCACGGGAGATGCGGGGGACGGCGTCCATCGCCAGTCCGGTGACCCGCTGGGCCTGGAGCTGCTCGATGAGCTTGGGGCTGCGCGCCGGCGCCATCAGGGACACCACGGTGGCTCCTGCTCGCAGGCGCCAGATCTCGTCGGGGGTGGGGGCGTTGACCTTGACGACGACGTCGCTCGACCACACCTCCTCGGCGTCGGTGACCCGGATGCCGGCCGCCTCGAAGGCGTCGTCGGGCTGGGCGGCCGCGGTGCCCGCACCGCGCTCGACCACCACCTCGTAGCCGAGGGCCTGCAACCGGCCGGCGGTCGTGGGCGTGGCGGCGACCAGCGTCTCGCCCTGCCGGGACTCACGGGGGATACCGATGCGCACGAGGGCCTCCTGTCGGGGTCGGACCGCGCTCAAGGTACACGCGGAGCACCCCTGGGGACGGGAGTCTCAGGTGGCCTGGGTCACATCGTCGGCGGGCCGACGGACTCGCGCACCCGCACCGGCATCGGTACCCGCCGGTGGGCGGGAGGTGTCTCCGCACCCAGCAACGACTCCACCGCGAGCCGGCCCATCTCGAACTCGGGCAGGGCGATCGTCGACAGCGATGGCCGCAGCCAGCTGGCCAGCTCGGAGTCGTCGAAGGACACCACCGAGACGTCGCGCGGCACCTGCAGGCCCGCCTCGGCGAGCGCCTGGTAGACGCCGAGGGCGATGCGGTCGTTGAGGCACACCACCGCCCGGGGCCGCTCCCCCCTCTCCAGCGCCCGCACCATCACCTCGTACGCCGCCTCGGGCCACCAGGGGCAGGAGAGGTGCGCGTCGACACCGGCGCCGGCCCCGGCGAGCTCGGCGACGATGCCCGCCAGCCGCTCCGTGCCGGGCAGTGAGGCGGCCGGCGTCTCCCCCACCAACCAGACGTCCTTGCGGTGCCCCGCCTCGACCAGGAGCCCGGCGGCCGCGCGGCCGCCTGCCGTCTCGTCGGGCAGGATCGAGGGGTACGACGCGTCGCTGACGCAGTTGAGGAGGACCACCGGCAGGCTGCTCGCGCCGCCCGGCGTCGACACCCGGTCGTGCGAGGCGGTCGCGAGGACGAGGCCCGCCACCTGTCGCCCGACCAKGTCCTCCACGAGCGTGGCCTGGAGCGTGGGGTCACCGTCCGACTCGCACACCAGCAGCCGGTGACCGTGCGTGAGCGCGGCCGTCATGGCGCCCCGGACCAGCTCGCCGCCGTAGTGGCCGGTGGCGATCGTGTCGGCGACCAGACCGATCGTGCTGCTCTGCTGGGTGCGCAGGCTCCGGGCCATCAGGTTGGGTCGGTAGTCGAGCTCCCGCGCGGTGCGCAGGACGCGCTGGCGCGTCTCCTCGGAGATCCGCATGTCGCGCCCGGAGAGGACGAAGGAGGCCGTCGTGGGAGAGACCCCGGCGCGCTCCGCGACGTCGCGCAACCGCACCCGCGGCCTCCCCGTTGAGCGCATCGACCGGGCCCTTCCGCCGTGTCCGACCTGTCACCACGGCGGTCTTGACGTGGCTCACGTCACACTGTTTACTCTTGCCAAATCGTTTTAGCAAGGCGGTTCGCCCGATCGGGCCCCATTCAAACACCCACCACCCGCGATTCCGCGAAGGAGCTCCACCCATGCACACAAGAGTTCGTACGATGAGGGCCGCGGCAGGCCTCCTGGCCGCCGGCCTCGTCCTCAGTGCCTGCGGAGGCGGCGACTCCGACAACGAGGCCAGCACGGACAGCAGCGACACCCCGGCGGCGAGCGGCGGCGAGCTCACGATCTGGGTCGGCGACGGCCCCGGCGGGGACGCGACCACCGAGATCGGCAAGGCCTTCGGCGAGGAGAACGGCGTCGACGTGACCGTCGAGGTCCTGCCCGGCTCCGAGCTGCAGGCCAACTTCGTGACGGCCGCCCAGGCGGGTGACCCGCCGGACGTCGTGATGGGCGCCCACGACTGGATCGGCAACCTGGTCCAGAACGGCACCATCGACCCGATCCAGATCCCCGAGGCGACGAGCTCCACGCTCCAGCCGCTGTCCCTCCAGGCAGTGACCTTCGACGGTCAGACCTACGGCATGCCCTACACGATGAACAACATCGTGCTGATCCGCAACACCGACCTCGCGCCCGACGCCCCCGCGACGATGGAGGACATGATCGCGGCCGGCCAGGCCGCCGTGAAGTCCGGCAAGGCCGAGGCGCCCCTGGCCTGGCCCGTGAGCGACACCGGCAACCCCTACTTCATCAACCCGCTCTACACCTCGGGCGGCGGCTACATGTTCGGCCAGGGCGACGACGGCTCCTTCGACCCRACCGACCTCGGCGTCGGCACCCCGGGATCGATCGCGGCCTACGAGAAGATCGGCGCGCTCGGCGAGAAGGGCCAGGGGGTGCTGAAGCGCTCGGTCAACACCGACAACGCCATCGCCCTGTTCACCGACGGGAAGACCCCCTTCCTGGTCGAGGGCCCGTGGCAGCTGACCACGATCGACGACAGCGACGTCAACTACGAGGTCTCCGAGGTGCCCGGCTTCAAGGGCATGGACCCGGCCTCTCCGTTCATCACCGTCGACGCGGCGTACGTCGCCAGTGGGGGCGCCAACAAGACGCTCGCCCAGGAGTTCGTGACCAACTACTGGTCGCGGGCCGACGTCGGCGCCCAGCTCTTCGAGGCGACCAAGAACGTGCCGGCCAACACCGACACGCTCAGCCAGATCGAGGGCGACAACCCGGCCGTGGCCGCCGTGGCCGCGGCGGGCTCCGCCAACGGCCAGATCATGCCGAGCATCCCGGAGATGGCGGCGGTCTGGGACCCGCTGGGCAAGGCCGAGGCAGCCGTGATCGGCGGCGCCGACCCGGAGTCGACCATCAAGTCCGCGGAGAAGGCCATCGAAGCAGCGATGAACAAGTAGTCCCTGCACTCCCGGGGCGTGCCGACGGCACGCCCCGGGAGCCGGTCCACCGCCCACGATCACGTCGAGGAGAGTCACGTGGCAGGCAGCACCGCATCGCCCCCGGGACGCAAGGCATCCAGGTGGGGACTCGGCGCCGACGGCACCAGCAGCCCCCTGATGTTGATGATCAAGGTCATCGGCCTCGCCCTGGTGGCGGCAGTCGCCCTGTTCGCGGCCCTCCCACTGATCCGCAGCGAGAACTGGTGGGGCATGGCCGTCGTCGTGGTCGTGACCGCACTGGCGTTCTACGTCTACCTGTCCCCCCGCGCCGTGCCGATGAAGTACCTCCTGCCTGGAACGCTCTTCCTCATCGCCTTCCAGATCGTCCCCGTCCTCTACACCGTCTCGACCGCGTTCACGAACTTCAGCGACGGTCACCGCGGCACCAAGGAACAGGCGATCACGGCCATCCAGGGAGCCTCCGTCAAGCAGGTTCCCGACTCCACGATCTACACGCTGACCCTGGCCACCGACGGTGACGCAGCGACGGGCGACATCGTCTTCCTGCTGGCCGACCCGGACTCGCAGGAGAGCTTCGCCGGCACCGCCGACGGGCTCGAGCCGCTCGAGGAGGGGACCTTCGAGTCCGCCACCCCCGGTGGCAAGATCACCAGCGCCGACGACTACACCGTGCTGACGGTGCCGCAGGTCAACGCGCGCCAGGACGACATCACCGCCTTCAGCGTCCCGACCGAGGACGGGGCGATCAAGAGCCAGGGCCTGTCGGCCGCGTTCGAGGGAGCACCCCAGCAGTCCTACGACGCGGAGTGCGACTGCATCACCGATGCCGCCACCGGCAACGTGTGGACCGCGGACGACGAGGAGGGCTCCTTCGTCAGCGAGGACGGCTCGCAACGCGACCTCGCCCAGGGCTGGAAGGTCAACGTCGGCTTCGACAACTTCGTGCGGGTCTTCACCAACGACACCATCCGCGCGTCCTTCCTGCGGATCCTGGTGTGGAACTTCGCCTTCGCGATCGGCACCGTGGCCATCACGTTCGCGCTGGGACTCCTGGTCGCCATCGCGCTCAACAACCCGCAAATGCGGGGGCGCACCCTCTACCGATCGCTGATCATCCTCCCGTACGC